>CAYFJL010000017.1:0-31785 GCA_964343335.1 uncultured Polaribacter sp.
TTTCTTATCTATTTAAAATCAAATTATTAGCTCAACTATTCATTCAAAAAAATTGGTTACTCTGCTTTGAAATACTATATTTGCACGTTTTAATTTAAGAGAAGCAGATAAAAGAATAAAAGATGCAAAACAAAGGTCTTATTAAGTTATTTGCAATCCTTTTCGGATTGGTGAGTTTATATCAATTATCATTTACTTTTTTAGCAAATCAAGTTGAAGACGAAGCAAAGGTATATGCCAATGCTAACGCTGCTGATAATGATGTTAGACAAAAAGCCACACTAGAAAAAAGATATTTAGATAGTGTTGCAAATAAGGAAATTATTGATTTGGGAGTTGCCCAGTACAGCTACAATGATGTGAAGGACAAGGAAATGAACCTTGGACTTGACTTAAAAGGTGGTATCAACGCAATTCTACAAGTTTCGGTGAAGGAAGTATTAATTGGATTATCCAACGAATCTAAAAACGAAGTATTTAATCAAGCACTAGCAGCAGCTGATGCAAGATTAAAATCAAGTAACGCTACGTACTTAGAATTGTTCTATGAGGAATTCGAGAAAATTGCGGGAACTACGAAGTTGAGTGATCCAACGATTTTCGGAACGAAAGCCTTAAGCGATAAAATCGAATTCAACGAGGACAATGAGACGGTTAAAGAGACCTTACAAGAAGAAATAAACAGTTCTATCGGTACTGCTTTTGAAGTATTGAGAAGTAGAATTGACAAGTTCGGTGTTACGCAGCCAAACATCCAAAGAATTGGAAACTCAGGTAGAATTCAGATTGAATTACCAGGTGCCAAGGATATTGAGCGTGTTACCAAATTAATTACGAGTAAAGCCGAATTACAGTTCTGGGAAGTATACACCAATGCAGATGTTCAGAACTTCTTCTTTGAAGCCAACAGCAAAGTGGCCGAAATGTTGAAAGATGAGCCAATAGAAGTTAAAAAAGATTCCATCAAGAAAGATGATATCGACGACCTTCTTGGAGAAACTGCGGATTCTACGAAAGTTCAAAAGAACTTATTCACCTATTTATTCCCGAACGTAGCCCAAAACCAAAACCAATTAAGTTCTTTGGTTGCTCAAGCAAAGGTTTCAGATACAGCCAAAGTAAATGAATTGTTAGCTAAGAAGGAAATTAGAGCTTTATTACCTAATAATATCAAGTATGCAAAGTTCCTTTGGGATTACAAATCTACCAAAGGCACCAATTCTGATGATGAATTTATCGCTTTGTATGCCATCAAAGGGAATAGAAATGACAAAGCTGAAATTGAAGGCGACGTTATTTTAGATGCCGCTCAGGTATTTGATCAATTGAACAAGCCTGAGGTTAGCATGACGATGAACAGTGTTGGTACCAAGCAATGGGCAAAATTAACTTCTGAAAATGTTGGTAATTTCGTGGCTGTTGTATTGGACGACTATGTATATACTGCACCTTCTGTGAACCAAGCCATTACTGGTGGTAGAACTTCTATCTCTGGTGGAAACATGTCCATCGAAGAGGCAAAAGATATTGCAACCGTATTGAAAGCTGGTAAGCTTCCTGCAGCTGCTCGAATCATCGAAGCAGAAGTTGTTGGGCCTTCATTAGGACAAGAAGCCATTGATGCGAGTTTCTTATCATTCGGATTGGCCATTGTTCTTGTATTGTTATGGATGGTACTTTACTATGGTAAAGCGGGTATTTATGCAGATATTGCTTTGGCAGTAAACATCTTATTCATCTTCGGAATCTTAGCCTCATTTAACGCGGTATTAACGCTTCCTGGTATTGCCGGTATCATCTTAACGATTGGTATGTCGGTAGATGCGAACGTAATTATCTTCGAGCGTATTAAAGAAGGTTTATTTAAGAAGAAAGGATTAAAGCAATCGATTGACGAAGGATTTAGTATTAAAGGAGCTTTATCAGCGATTATTGATGCGAACATTACAACCTTATTAACAGGTATCATTTTATACGTGTTTGGTACAGGACCAATCAAAGGATTCGCCTTAACATTAATGATTGGTATTGCAACCTCCTTATTTACGGCAGTATTTATTACTAGAATTGTAATTGATAGCTTCGTAAATAAAGGATCTGACTTAACCTTCAACACGAAGATCTCAGCTGGATGGTTCCAAAACTTAAGTGTAGAGTTCTTGAAAAAGAGAAAGATCGCTTATGTGATTTCTGGAGCTGTAATCCTAACGGGTATCATTTCGATTGCTACCTTAGGATTAAAGCAAGGGGTTGATTTCAAAGGAGGTCGTTCGTATACGGTTCGTTTCGATAAGACCATGAATGCGACAGAAGTAGCTTCTACTTTGAAAGAGGTATTTGAAACTGCACCTGAAGTAAAAACCTATGGAGCAGACAATCAATTAAAAATTACCACGGTTTATCGTATCGATGAAACAGGACAAGAAGTTGATGAAGAAGTGCAAGCAACTTTATACCAAGGATTGAAACCTTACATTGGAGATACTACCTATGAGAACTTCAAACCTGGATTCGAAAAAGCTGCAAATTCAAACGGAATTATGAGCTACCGAAAAGTAGATCCGACGATTGCAGATGATATCAAGACCTCAGCTTTGTATGCGGTATTTGGTTCGCTATTAATCGTATTCTTATACATCTTATTACGATTTAGAAAAGTATCCTTTAGTATCGGTGCTGTAGTAGCGGTATTCCACGATGTATTGATCGTACTTGGTGTATTCTCAATTTTCTACAAGGTGATGCCATTTGATATGGAAATCGGACAATCATTCATTGCAGCTATTCTTACCGTAGTGGGTTACTCGTTGAATGATACGGTGGTTATCTTTGATAGAATTCGTGAGTTTGCTGGAATCCATACCAACTGGAAATACAATGATGTTGTTGACAAAGCCTTGAGTTCAACCCTAGGTAGAACCATCAACACTTCTTTCACAACCTTATTGGTAATGTTGGCTATCTTCTTATTCGGAGGTGATTCGATTAAAGGATTTATGTTTGCCTTGATCATTGGTGTAGCAGTAGGTACCTACTCTTCCTTATTTGTGGCAACGCCGATCATGTTCGACACCACGAAGAAGTCAGAGAAAGGAAAGAAATAAAAGAATTGAACATATATAAAAACCGTTTTTAACGAACTTGAACTAGTGTTAAAAACGGTTTTTTGCTTCAAAGATATGAGCATAATTAAACTTCACGACTTGTACTTTAAACCTTACATATCTAGTAAGGAGATACAGTCTATTGTAAAGCACCTTGCGGCAAAAGTAAAAGAAGACCTTCCTGAGGGAGAGGTTCCTTTGTTTGTTGGAATTCTAAACGGCTGCTTTTTATTTGCCGCGGATTTCATCAGAGCTTACGAAGGTGATTGCGAAGTTTCATTTGTAAAGCTCGCTTCTTATCAGGGTACTGAATCGACTCAGAAAGTGAAGCAATTGGTAGGTATCAATGAAGATCTAACCAATCGCACGGTAATTATCCTAGAAGATATTATTGACACTGGAAATACACTCCAAGAAATCTATACCATCTTCCGTGAGAAGAAATTAAAAGATTTGAAAGTAGTCAGTTTGTTTTTCAAACCTGACGTGTATAAAAAAGAATTGCCAATTGCGTATATTGGTAAAAATATTGAAGATAAATTCGTAGTTGGGTATGGTTTGGATTACGACGAACTAGGCCGAAACTACTCATCTATATATCAAATAACAGAAAAACCTAAAATGAAAAACATCGTATTATTTGGCCCTCCAGGTGCAGGAAAAGGAACACAAGCAACTTTCTTAAAAGACATGTATAATTTGGTACATATTTCCACAGGAGACGTTTTCCGATTCAATATTAAAAACGGAACTGAACTTGGGAAATTGGCGAAATCATTTATTGATGCAGGTGATTTGGTTCCTGACGAAGTGACCATTAACATGTTAAAGGCAGAGGTTGAAAAAAATGCCGATGCGAATGGATTCATCTTTGACGGTTTTCCAAGAACTGAATCTCAAGCCATTGCATTGGATGACTTTCTGGCTGAAAAAGGAGAGCAAATCAACGGTATGATCGCTTTAGAAGTTCCTGAAGATTTATTGGTAGAACGATTGCTTGAAAGAGGAAAAACCAGCGGAAGATCTGATGATACCGATGTAAACAAAATCAAAAACCGATTCAACGAGTACAATACAAAAACTGCTGTTTTAAAAGCATTTTTTGAGGCTCAAGGAAAATACTATGGTATTGATGGTGTTGGTTCTATAGAAGAGATTACGACCCGTATCGCGGAGGTATTTGATTCTTTATAATCAAAGACATCACATCCTCAAACTCATAATTACAACTGTCTAACTCGACAATCTCATGACAGAAGGAAACTTTGTAGACTATATTAAAATTTTTGCCTCATCTGGAAAGGGAGGTCGAGGGTCTGCGCATTTACATCGTGAGAAATTCGTGGAAAAAGGCGGACCTGACGGTGGAGATGGTGGTCGTGGTGGTCATGTAATCATTAGAGGTGATAAAAATATGTGGACCTTATTCCACATGAAATTTCAGAGACATTTTAAAGCCGGACATGGAGGTGACGGTAGTAAAAGTAGAAGCACAGGTGCAGATGGTCAAGACATGTTCATCGATGTTCCCTTAGGAACCATCATTAGAGATGCTGAGACAGATCAAATTCTAATTGAAATCACTGAACACGGCAAGGAAGTAATTTTGCTTGAAGGTGGAAAAGGAGGTCGTGGAAACTGGCATTTCAAATCGCCAACCAATCAAACACCAAAATATGCCCAGCCAGGCATTCCCGGACAAGAAGGATGGTTTCGCGTTGAACTAAAAGTACTTGCCGATGTTGGTTTGGTCGGATTCCCTAATGCCGGGAAGTCTACTTTGTTATCGGTAGTAACCGCAGCTAAGCCAAAAATTGCTGATTATGCCTTTACGACCCTGAAACCAAACTTGGGGATTGTAAAAATCCGAGATCAGCACACCTTTGTCATGGCAGATATACCTGGAATTATTGAAGGTGCCGCAGAAGGAAAAGGGTTGGGGCATTATTTCTTACGTCACATCGAAAGAAATTCTGTGTTGTTATTTCTAGTTCCGGCCGACAGTGACGACATTCAAAAAGAATACGATATTCTCTTAAACGAACTCCGAAAGCACAATCCAGAGCTATTAGACAAAGACCGAATTTTAGCAATCTCAAAGTCAGATATGTTGGATGAGGAGTTAAAAGATGAAATCAAAAAAGAACTACCTACTGACCTCCCCTGCCTCTTTATTTCTTCAGTAGCCCAACAAGGTCTACAAGAATTAAAAGACAAATTGTGGTCCAAACTAAATAGTTAATTAGTGTTTCAAACTAATTTTTATCGGTAACTGATACTGGGTTGCGACTGGAATTCCTCTTTTGGTAGCCGGAAGCACTTTCGGCAATTCAGAAATACAAAGCTTTATAATACTGTCTAATTCTGGAAGATTTTCATCCAGCTCATCGGAGTTATTAATGGCTTGCAATTCAATTTTTCCTTGAGCAGAAACGAGTAAATCAACCATAATGGTTTCATCAATATCGAATACAGATTCCAATTGATGTTTACTCATACTTGCTCCAATTTTTTGATGGATGGTTTTTCGAAAACAATTTGATTTTTCTTGCTTTTCAATAATCGAATTACACTCCGTAAAGGATGGAGATAAATCAACCGAAGAAAAGTTTACGATGGTGTCTATTTGTTTCAATTTCGACTTTTTCACCAACGGTAATTTATCGCAAGAATTGAATAGTGATAAAACAAAAAAGAATAGTAAAATCTTTGGTCGATTCATTGGGTGAATTTACTAAATTTTGATCAATATTGATGTGATGAATGTTCGTTGAACTTGTAACAAATCAAACTCTTACGCGTCAAATAATCAGTCTATGGATATCTTTTTCTTACTTCTAGGTTTTGTTTTGGCCTTGGTTGGCTTAATCGGAGCTTTTCTACCCGTTTTACCAGGCCCTTTTTCGAGTTGGTGCGGACTTTTATTGTTATACATGACCAGTGTTGTGCCGATGGATTATACATTTTTAGGAATCACCTTATTCGTTGCCATTCTCATTTGGGTGCTTGATTATTTTATCCCAGCTTTCGGAACCAAAAAGTTCGGTGGAAGTAAATACGGAATCTACGGAACAACAATCGGGTTAATTATCGGGCTCATCTCTCCTATTCCTTTTGGTATTCTGATTGGTGCCTTTTTAGGTGCATTGATCGGTGAATTGTTGTACGATAGTAAGGATACGAATCGCGCAATGAAAGCTTCTTTTGGAGCCTTTGTTGGTTTCCTCGCTTCGGCTACACTAAAGTTTTCTGTAGCTGCTATCTATGTGGTTTTGTTTGTGATTAAGTTTTGGGAGTATAAAGGAGATTTCTTTTAATCATTCCTCGGTGTCATTCCCAAGAAATCGGGAATCCAGTTGGTAATTATCATACCATTCGACTGACAAATCATTCCAATCTTTATTGTGATTTTCAATCAATTCAATCTTCCAACTTCGATTCCATTTTTTTAACCTATTTTCTCGTAAAATAGCTTCATCAATAGATTGGAAACTCTCAAAGTAAACTAGCTTATCAACACTATATTTGGAAGTAAATCCTTTTATCAACTTGGACTTATGCTCAAAGACCCTTCTTTGTAGGTCATTTGTTACTCCAATATAAAGGGTACCATTAAACTTACTTGCCAATATATAAACATAATATTGATGGATTGTTTTCATAGCAATAATAGATTCCCAATCAAGTTGGGAATGACAAAACTAAATTTAATTAAAAAAAGAATAATGGGTGATTCTAATGACCTCGCATGTCATTCCCGAGAAATCGGGAATCCATTTCATAATTATCATAGCAACAACTAGATTCCCAATCAAGTTGGGAATGACGTTTGAGTAAAAATAATAATTTGCAACATCTATTTTACCTCCACACTCGTAAACTCAAACCTCGAACCATCAAACAATCCTTTATCACTCAGTTTTAGAGCAGGAATCACCAACAATCCCATAAAAGATAGAGTCATAAATGGAGCTCGAAGTTGACTCCCCATTTGTTTAGCAAGACCATCTAACTTCGAATAGGCTTCACCGATGACCTCGGCCGGTTGGTCGCTCATGATTCCGGCTACAGGCAAGGCAACAACCTCTTCTAAGTCTTCAGAAACCACGCAAATTCCGCCTTTGTTTTCAATCAACAAATTAACCGCCTTACAAATCATTTCGTCACTGACTCCTACAGCGATTATATTATGAGAATCATGACCCACAGAGCTTGCAATAGCTCCTTCCTTCAATCCGAAATTTTTGATAAATGCTAGTGCTGGTACTTCATTGCGATAACGATTCACCACGGTCATTTTCAAAACATCAGCTTTAATATTGGAAACCAAATTTCCGTCTCGAATCAGTGAATTAAATTCAATTTGATTAGTGATTAATTCGCCATCCAATGCTTCAATCACCCGAATTTTATCCGAAGCAGAATGGAACTCAAAATCACTTGATCTCTTCTTCGTTGTATCGAAATTATTTAAAACATCAAACGCGATATCGGCCACAAAAGATTCTCCATTCTTTGCTACCAATTCACCTTCTACGTAGGTTTCTAATACCCTAAAGTTTTTGAGATCATCCACCACAATAAAGTCGGCCAAATCGCCCTCTCGGAGCAATCCAACATCTAAATTATAATGTTCAACCGGATTGACACATGCCGATTGTAATACCTTAAAAACATCCATTCCTTTGCTAACGGCACGGGCACACAATTGATTGATATGACCCAACAATAAATCATCTGGATGTTTATCATCAGAACAAAACATCATGTTTTCAAAGTGATCTGGGAGCAAATCTATCAAAGCCTCAAAGTTTTTAGCTGCACTACCCTCTCGAATAATGACCTTCATGCCTTTTTGTAATTTTTCGAGTGCTTCTTCATAGGTAAAACACTCATGATCTGTAGCAATTCCGGCTCCGATATATTTGGTCAAATCATCACCTCTCAAACCAGGAGCATGACCATCAATTGGCTTTCCAAATTTCTTAGCCCATTCTATCTTTTTCATGACTTCGGCATCATCGAAAAGAACTCCAGGATAATTCATCATTTCGGCAAGATATTTTATATCCGGATTCTCTAAAAGATTTTTAATATCATCGGAATCGATTATCGCTCCTGCCGTTTCGAAGGAGGTTGCCGGCACACAAGAAGGAGCACCAAAATTGAATTTTAAAGGTACTTTTTTACCATTCTCAATCATGAATTCCACACCCCTCACTCCTAATACATTGGCAATTTCATGCGGGTCGGAAACCGTGGCAACCGTCCCGTGAGTCAATGCAATTTTTGCGAATTCAGAGGGTACCAACATCGAACTTTCAATATGGATATGAGCATCTACAAAACCGGGTAGTATATAATGATCGAATGTCCCCTCAATCGGTTTTATGAATGAAATCTTTCCATTTTCAATCTGCAATTCTCCGGGATAAATGACCCGATTTTCAATGTCTACAATATTGCCTTGAATTATCATTGGAATATGCTTAAATAAAGTTGATTATCTTTAGAGAACCTATTTTTAATATGATAAAAAATGAAATTTCAATCAGCAGCACTTAGTATTCTCTTTTTTATTTCCATTTCTATTTCGGCTCAAAACAAAGTAACGAAAAAATGGGACGTTAACAATCCACATCCCGATTGGAAATACAAAACCTTTCAATTGGATACCGACGAAGGAACTTGGATGAATTTGGATGTGAGTCCGGATGGTAAAACCATTGTTTTCGACCTTTTAGGTGACATTTATTCCATGCCTTTTACTGGAGGAAAAGCAACACCGCTTCGAACTGGGTTGGCGTACGAAGTACAGCCTAAATTTAGTCCAGATGGTAAATACATCTCATTTACGAGTGATGCTGAAGGTGGTGACAATATCTGGGTAATGACTAAGGATGGAAAAAATGCAAAATCAATCACTCAAGAAAAATTTCGATTACTTAATAATAGTGCGTGGACGCCAGACGGTAAATCAATAATCGCTAGAAAACACTTTACAAGTCAACGTTCTCTCGGTGCTGGCGAAATGTGGCAATTCCCGCTTCAGGGGAAAGGCGGAATCCAATTGACCAAACGTAAGAATGATCAACAAGATGTGAATGACCCGAGTGTTTCTCCTGATGGAAAGTATTTATACTATGCAGAAGATATGTATCCAGGCGGATTCTTTCAATACAATAAGGACCCTAACAAACAGATTTATGTAATCAAACGTTACGATTTCGAAACCGGTAAAATCACCACGGTTACCGGAGGTCCAGGTGGAGCTGCAAGACCGGTGGTTTCAAGAGACGGAAAGAAACTAGCATTCATCAAAAGGGTACGAGAGCAATCTGTTTTATACATTCATGATCTAGCTTCTGGTGAAGAGACCCCTATGTATTTCGATTTGGACAAAGATCAGTCTGAAGCATGGGCCATTTTTGGTGTGTATCCGCATTATAATTGGACGCCAGATAATTCTCATATCGTATTCTGGAGTGCTGGAAAAATCCATAAAATAAATCTTGAGACCAAAGCGGTAACCAACATTCCGTTTGAAGTTAATGCAGAAATCAAGTTGGCTGAAACCCATCGAGTAAAACGCGAAGTATATACGGAATCATTCACCTCAAAAATGGTTAAGGATGCCAAAACATCTCCGGATGGTAAACATCTTGTATTTACAGCTCTTGGTCATATTTACACAAAAAAACTACCAAACGGAAAACCAAAACGAGTAACGGATTTGACTGACTTCGAAGCCGATCCTAATTTCTCAGCGGATGGGAAATCGATTGTTTTTGTGACCTGGAATGATGAAAATCTAGGTGCTATTTACAAGGTTAATTCAGATGGAAGTGGTTTGCGAAAAATAACTAAAACGAAAGGTATTTATCGAACTCCTGCGATGAATTCAAATGGAAGCTTGATTGCTTTCCGAAAAGAAGGAGGAAATGGAGATCAAGGCTTTGATTTCACCAAAAAAACCGGATTGTATCTCATGGATTCCAATGGAGGAAATGTAAAATTACTGACGCAAAGTGGAGAATTTCCAATGTTCACCAAAGATGGGAAACGTATATTTTTCCAAACCGGTGGAACTTTCTTTGGTAGTCTTACGAAGCGACTAAAGAGTGTTGACTTAACAGGAAACAATGAGCGTACCCATTTTACATCAAAACTAGCAAATCGACTATTACCGAGTCCGAATAATGAATGGGTTGCCATGGTGCATTTGCACAAAGTGTATGTTGCTCCCTTCTTGGTAAGTGGCAAAGCTTTAAATCTCGACGCCAATACAAAAAACATCAAGGTAGAATCGCTTTCAGATAAAGCAGGCATCAATATTCATTGGTCGGGTTCGAATGATAAAGTTCACTGGACTTTGGGTGAGAAATACTTTACAAAGAGTATTAGCAATAACATGACCAATCCTTTCTCGAAGACAAATTTACAGTCCGATGAAGCGAAAAGTATTTCCATAGGTTTAAAGGTAAAGTCAGATGTACCAGACGGACGAATTGCATTTACCAATGTAAGACTGATCACAATGAAAGGTAACGAAGTCATTGAAAATGGTTCGATTGTTATCAATCAAAATAAAATTGAGCAAATAGGTAAAGCATCAGACATTTCAATTCCGAAGAAGGCAAAGGTTTATGATATGAAAGGCAAAACCATCATGCCTGGCATTGTGGATGTACATGCACATGTTGGGGCTTTTAGAAATGGACTGAGCACTCAAAAACATTGGCAGTTTTATGCAAATTTAGCCTTTGGGGTGACTACATCTCATGATCCTTCTGTACATACCCAAGCAGCATTTACATTAGAAGAATTACAACGTAGCGGACATACAGTTGGTCCAAGGTTGTTTTCAACTGGTTTCATCTTATATGGAGCAGAAGGAGATTTCAAAGCTGTTATCAATAATCTAGAAGACGCAAGATTTGCCATCGAAAGAACAAAAGCTTTCGGTGCACGATCGGTAAAGAGTTACAACCAGCCTAGAAGAGAACAACGTCAGCAAGTAATGCAAGCAGCTCGCGAAATGGGAGTAAATGTGGTTCCAGAAGGAGGGTCGACCTTCTTTCATAACATGAGTATGATTTTTGATGGTCATACAGGCATTGAACATAACATTCCAGTTAACCCAGTTTATAAAGATATTATCAGTCTATGGAGTAATAGTAAAGTCGGTTATACCCCTACTTTAATTGTTAATTATGGAGGTATGAACGGAGAAATGTACTTCTACCAAAATTCAAATGTTTGGGAGAACAAGACATTATTAAAGTATACACCACGATATGTTGTTGATTCAAGATCTAGACATCGTTTGATGATCCCAGAAAAAGAGTATTATAACGGTCACATGTTGAGTTCAAGAACTGTAACCGCTCTATCCAAAGCCGGAGTAAAAGCCAATTTAGGAGCTCATGGACAATTGCAAGGATTAGGTGCCCATTGGGAATTATGGATGCTTCAGCAAGGTGGAATGAGCAATTTGGAAGCCTTAAAAGCTGCAACAATTAACGGCGCTAATTATATCGGGGTAGGTGATGAATTAGGATCCTTAGAAGTTGGGAAATTGGCCGATTTGGTTGTAATGGACAAAAATCCTTTAGAGAACATTCAACATACCAACTCCATTTCACATACTATGATAAACGGAAGGCTTTATGATGTGTCCACTATGAATGAAATTGGAAATTACGATAAAAAACGATCAAAATTTTATTGGGAAAAAGGGAATTACAACCAAGGAGTTCCTTTTAATGTAGATACCATGAGTTTTATGAAACCAGTGTGTAGTTGCCGTGAGTAATTGATGATAAATCGCAATTTGATGAAAATCCCTTACAAAAAACAACACCAAAGAATAAACCTAATTTTAGGTTTTGTTTGGATGATTCAGTTCCTATTTAATTTATATGAAGATCAGGAATTTCGATTTTCCAATGGGATGTGGCTCATCTTATCACTGTTATACCTCGGTATTTATTTTTACAATCGAAAAGAACGATATCTGACTATCGAGAATGGCATCATCAAACAGAATTGGCCTTTTGGAAAACAGGTTAAGTTGGATGAAATCAAGAGGATAAGATACTTTGCTGGTGATTATACCATCACAACAAAAAATGGTGAAATGAAAATCAACACCCATTTGTTGGACCAAGATTATTTCCAAGTTTTAAAGGAGGAATTGGAGAAAACCCAGAAATTCTAATCTGAGATAATTTTCTTTAAAGTTTTAAAACTGCACCAGTTGCTTCAAATTCCTCTTTGGTGATTTGTACGCGATGATCGGCATCAAGATTGATTTTCCACTTACCATTCTTTTTCAACAATAAAACGGTGAATTGGGAATAGCCTGTAGATCGAAATTCTTCGGATCCCTTTTGTTTGATATTTACGGTGTAGTAGCCCCGTTGGTATACCTTTCCTTCAGAGATGGCAGTAGACAAGATTGAAAACTCAATATTCATCTTGCTTCCTGTTGATTTCATGTTATCAAAAAACTGTTTCAGACTCGTAAAATAGTCTTTTGCTTTTCGTACCGTATTTCTATCAATAGAAACCCTAGTCATTTCAGGATCTTGAATGGATAACATTTTATCAATATCCAAATCTCTATAAGACTCTAAAAAAGGAGTCCAAACATCCGCATTTACCGCTTCAATAATAGCTTGATCAGATGACTTTTCTTGAGCATTGATGGTTCCGATAAATAGGACCGAAAAGAGTAGTGAGTAGTAAAAAACGGATTTCATGATTTGGAAGTTATTGATTGAATTTTAAAGATACAATCAAAATCCACTTCTTACTACCAATTAGTGTTAACGTTTGTTAATCAGAAAATTAAAACCTGCGATCTGGATGAAAAGCTTGAATATCCATAGATGAATTCCTTTCTGAAATGATCTCCGAAACCAATTTTCCCGTAGCGGGACCTAAACTCCATCCCATCATGGCATGACCCGTTGCAAGAATGACATTTTTACATTTAGAAGTTCGTCCGATGTAAGGCAAACCATCTGGCGAAACGGGACGCAATCCACATTGAGCTTCATCTTTTTCAGCTTGGTTAATTTTCAATTCATGGTAGAATGATTCAGCAGCATTGGCGATGGCGTTTACTCGAATCTTACTGATATCATGATTGATGCCACTAAACTCCATGGTACCCGCAAATCGAGTAAACCCGTCCATGGGCGTCACAGCACATTTGGCCTCACAAAGGATGGTCGGGACGCTAATTCCAGTTTGCCGATGAACATTGATTCGATATCCTTTTCCGCCTTGCAAATGAAGCTTCATTCCAATTTTTTTGGCGAGCTTGGCAGTCCAACTCCCCGCCGAGAATACAAATTCGTCGGCTTCAAGTTCTCGATTATTGGTTGTGATTTTTGAAATTTTGTCATTTCGTATTTCAACATCCTCTACTTCTTCGTTCGCCAATACAGTTACTCCTACAGACTTCAAATAAGCCAGCATATCAGGCATGAAATTACTAGGAGTCATATGCGCATCACACTTAAAATATACGGCTCCCTTGATGTTTAAATTCGCATTAGGTTCTAAATGATCTACTTGTTCTTTAGATAGCAATTGAACCTCCAAGCCTTCTTGCATGGCTCTTTTACCTACTTCCCATTCGGCCTCACCCATCTGGTCAGTCTTATAAGCCATCAATAATCCTTTATGATCGTAATGGAAATCAAAATCACCTGAAGATTTCATGGCCACATATAAATCCTGACTCAATAAATTAATATCTTTAATTACTGGAATGGCTGCTTCCACTTTGGCTGTGGTTGCCGATTTTTTAAAGGCCCAACCCCATTTGATAAAGTCCCAATCCAGTCGTGGTTTCATGTAAAACGGACTAGCCGGATTAAACATCCATTTAATACCCTTCGTAATCATCCCTGGCGCAGCAAGAGAAATGATATGACTTGGTGTAATGTACCCTGCGTTGACATAGGAAGCTCCCTTGGAAAAATTAGATTTATCAACCACGGTCACTTCATGACCTTCTTTATGTAGAAAGTATGCGGTACTAAGACCGACGATTCCTCCGCCAATGATTACAACTTTTTTCAATTCTTGAGTTATTAGATTACAGAGAATCCATAAGCATACGGATCGTCTTCTTTGTCGATTATAATTGAATTGTAGCCATATACTTTGGCCCAACCTTTTACGCTCGGAACGATGGCAGGAAATTCTCCGACATTCGTTTCTTCTTCAATGTTACCAATAAAAGTGCTACCAATAAAACTTTCGTGAACATATTCCTCTCCCATTTTCAATTTGCCTCTGGCATGCAACTGGGCTAATCGAGCTGATGTTCCCGTTCCACAAGGCGATCTATCTATGGCCTTCTCTCCATAAAAGACGGCATTTCTTCCATTCGAATTTGGATCAATGACATCGCCTGTCCATAACAAATGAGTGACATCTTTAATGGTTGGGTCTTCTGGATGAACAAATTGATTTGGGTAAACCTTTCTAATTTCTTGACGAATAAATTGCGAATACTGAACAATCTGTGAAGCTGTGAAATCTTGGATTCCAGAGAAGTTTTTCTGAGGATCAAAAATGGCATAGAAATTACCGCCATAGGCCACATCAAAAGATAATTCTCCTAGTCCCGGACAATCAATGGTCAGGTCTTTTGCTATCAAAAAGCTGTTAACATTGGTCAATTTTACCCATTTCACCTTATCTCCTGACTGTTCATAATCAATTTCAACCAAACCGGCAGGTGCCTCCATTCGAATCTTACCCGGAGTCTTGGGATTGATCAATCCTTCTTGTATTCCGATGGTAATGGTCCCAATAGTTCCGTGTCCACACATCGGCAAAGCACCCGAGGTTTCGATAAATAATATGGCAAAGTCATTTTCAGGATCATGTGGTGGATACAAAAAGGAACCACTCATCATGTCATGACCTCTAGGTTCAAACATTAACCCCGTTCGAATCCAGTCGAATTCCTTGATGAAATGCTGTCGCTTTTCGCTCATATCCACACCTTTCAAGTCGGGATGTCCTGTCTTCACTACGCGAACTGGATTCCCGCAAGTGTGACCATCAATACAATCAAATATGAATTTAGCCATTCAATACTTTTTGAATGTAGTTATTTACGCGTTTTTCAAGAATGGCCAGAGTTACTGTCCCTTGTCCTAAAATAATTTCATGAAATTCACGAATATCGAACTTATCGCCCAGCTCATTCTCTGCTTTTTTTCGTAGCTCTCGGATCTTAATCTCTCCAATTTTATAGGATAAGGCCTGACCTGGCCAAGAAATATATCGATCGGTTTCTGTATTTACCTCATGCAGTGAAAGAGCCGTGTTGCTACTCATAAAATCAACCACCTGCTGCCTAGTCCATCCTTTCGCATGAATTCCAGTATCTACGACCAATCGACAAGCACGCCACATTTCATAGGTATATTTCCCGAAGTGTTCATAAGGTGTGGTGTACATGCCCATTTCTTCCGCTAAAAATTCAGAATACAAGCCCCAACCTTCACCATAGGCCGATAGGTATAAACTTTTTCGAAATTGCGGAATGCTATCACCTAACTCTTTATTTAGTGAGCCTTGCAGATGATGCCCAGGAACGGCCTCATGAACAGTCAAAGAAGGTAATGTGTATAGCGTTCTACTCGGCAAGTCATAAGTATTCACCCAATAAAAACCGGGATTGGTACTTCCTGGTCTGGTCGGAATATAACGACCTCCCGTGTATTTTGGCGCAATCGCATCAGGAACTGGCGCTACTCCGTAGGGCATTCTTGGTAGGGTCTTAAAGAATCGTGGTAATTGGGCATCGGCACGCTTTGCCATATCTCGAGCAATCATTAGTAATTCCTCCGGCGATGTTGCGTAGAACTGCTTGTCGGTTCTTAAGAACTTTAGAAAATCGGCAAAGGATCCTTTAAACTTTAGTTCGGAAATAATCTTTTCCATCTCAGCTCGGATTCTTGCGACTTCTTTTAATCCGATTTGATGAATATCATTGGCCGTATACTGTGTACTTGTCGTATAGAAATTGATTCGATTTTGATAAAATGCGGCTCCATTCGGTGTTTCAGAGACTCCAATGGTTGTTCTTGTTTGCGGTAAATATTCGGTTTCGAAAAACGATTTGATTCGTTTGAACTGGGGAATCACATTTTGTTCAATTGTTTTTTTGGCGACCGTCAGCACAGAGTCTTTCTGATTTTGGGTTAAGGAATTTGGTAAATTCTTAAACGGTGAATAGAAAAAACTATCCTCAAAATCATCCACAATATGATCATCATAAGTAGATTCGTATCCTTTAAATATGACCTTGGGCTGGGATACGCCTTTTTCCAATCCCTCTCGTAGGTTTTTAAAGTGCTGATCTACATATTGGGGAATAGCATTCAAACGGTTTAAGTAATTCTTTGCCTGTCTGTAATTCGTAATAGGCCTCACATTGTAAGGCAGGCTCAGGTGAAATCCGGAGTCAGAAAGCAAGGGATTCAAAAAACGCTCAAAGTCGTAATAGTCGATCTTATCTTGACATTGAAACTTTAGCAATTCCAAAGATATTTGATCAGTTTCTGAAAGTGAATTGGCATCTATGTTCTGCAATCGATCGAGGATACCCTTGGCAAAGGCTGCCTCGGCTTTGTAATAATCTCGTGTAAAAAGACCTAAGGGGTATTCGCTTCGTTCATATCCTTGATGTCGTTGATATTCATTGATTAAATCTTCTAATGGTGATGTTGTTGTTGACTCGCATGAAAATGAAATCAAAAGAATCAGAAGAATACCGACTAGTTTTAATTGTTTCATCTATTGTAATTTACCGTTAATTGTCCTTTGGATTTGCAAGGGATTTTCATCCTTTAATTCATCTGGCAACAACTCATTGGGCCAGTTCTGAAAGCTAAAGGGTCGCACCCATCTTTTGATGGAATTGATCCCTACTGCGGTAAACCGGCTATCGGTTGATGCCGGATAAGGACCACCATGTACCATTGCTGGGCAGACTTCCACTCCGGTAGGTACCCCATTGAATATGATTCGTCCCACCCTGTTTTGAAGGGCGTTGATTACCTCGGCATAATTGGCTAATTCCGAATTACCAGCGATAATAGTTCCCGTTAATTGACCCTCTAAACTGGCAATAATTGCTTCTAATTGTGAAGCATCTTCGCATTGCACAACCATAGAAAAAGGTCCGAAAACTTCTTGATGTAGTTTTGGGTTATTTAAGAACGTAGCGCCTTCGACGGTAACGACCATTTGACGTGCAAAATTGGTTTGCACCTCATCTTCATAACTCGACACCACTTCAACTGCCTCTTGTTCAACTGCATTGTTCTTATTGGATTCGTATGCCTTGTGAATATTCGGATGCAACATGACCGAAGGTTGTAAACTTGTGATTTCAACTCCTAATTGATTTGTAAAATTCGAAAGTCCCTCTCCTTTTATTCCCAATATTAAACCAGGATTGGTACAAAATTGCCCTGTTCCAAGAGTGATTGATCCTGCATAGGTCTTTGCCAATTCAGCTCCTCTTTCAGAAATGGCACGTGGAAATAAAACAACCGGATTGATACTTCCCATTTCGGCGAATACAGGAATCGGTTCTGATCGTTGAGCTGCTAAATTTAGCAATGCTCTACCGCCACGAATACTTCCTGTAAATCCGACTGCTTTTATGGCTGGATGCTTTACCAGTTGCACCCCCACTTCAATTCCGCTTGAATTCAAATTCGAAAACACGCCTTCTGGCATTCCAGTCTTATGAGCAGCTTTTTGAATCGCAGAAGCTACCAATTCACCTGTTCCTGCATGCATGGGGTGTGACTTTACAATTACTGGACATCCAGCAGCTAATGCCGCAGCGGTATCTCCCCCAGCGGTCGAATAGGCTAATGGAAAATTACTAGCACCAAATACCACCACTGGACCCAAAGGAATGTTCATCTTGCGTAAGTCTGGTTTCGGAGCAGGTTCACGATTTGGCATTCCGTGATCAATCGTTGCTTCTACCCAAGAACCTTCAGCCACCAATTCTGCAAAAGATCGCAACTGAAAAACGGTACGTCCACGTTCGCCTTTGGCACGTCCTTCGGGCAATCCTGTTTCACTACAATAGGTTGCGATTAATTCATCATCTAAGGATAAAATCTCATCAGCAATGGCATTTAAAAATGCAGCCTTTCGTTGCCCAGAAACAAATCGGAACTCCTTAAAAGCTTTTGCCGCCAATTCCACCGCGGAATCAATTTCTGAAGACGTAGCTTCGAAAAAGGTATGATAGTTTTCAGTATTTGAAACTGGATTGAAGGTTTTATAGGTTACGGACCCTTCTGCTGATCGCATATTTCCGATATAATTTTTTCCTGTTATCATTTGTATTTGTCTTTTTCTAATATAATCTTTTGTAAAATACCTATCCTAGTAAATTAAAAAATCAAGTTAATAAGTTGAGAGCTTCAAGCCTTTCTTTTGCCAAAATATACCTTGCATGGACATCATCAATTTGCACTTGAGTTAATTTCTTACCAAAGGTTCGTAGCCCTCCAGCCACATCATTATGATGAATTCCCATGGCGAGTTTCAAATACTCCAAAAGCAAGGGCTGAGCATCCAAATACGACAGAGAATTTAAGGCCCTAGAAATTTTGTTGGCCTCGTCCCAATTGCCATTGGACACATACTCTTGCATCGTAACACTTGCCTTTGGAAAGATACAACCTACACCTGTAATTCCACCACAAGCTCCTGCAAGTCCCGCGTGTACAGTCACTGTATCGACTCCAGCCAAAATTTTCAAATCTTTATTCTCTAACATCAACGTTTCAATAATTGAAACATCAATCGTAGATATTTTAAGAGCTGTCACTTTTGGAAGGGAAGAAAGTTTTAATAAAAGTTTAGTGGATATGGCATGATAACCCGCTGCATCTGGATTGTTATACGGCATAATGGTCACGCCCACATCTCTTGCAGTCGTTTCGGAAAGTGCATAATAGGCATACATTTCCTGTTCGGTAGGAGCAACTTTCGTTTTTGGTGGCATGACCATGACAGTATCTACACCCACTTTGGCAAGTCCTTCAACTATGTTAGCAAGTTCTTCTTTTGTCTCTGCTGAGGCCCCACTTATTAAGGGAACCTTGAAATCTCGAGCAACTTCCGATAGGGACTCAAGCAAAGAAAGACGTTGTTTCGCACTCAAATAACTATTCTCGCCCAAGGTTCCAGAACCGACAAGTCCAATCATTCGGCTACCTTCCTTGCCTTGAACTTTTAAAATACCTGCTGCTTGCTTTTGTGTTGCATCAAAGTCAATTTCGAAAGTACCAGATTTTGAGTCTTTCAACCAGGTAAACACGGCAGGCATTACACCATTCCAATCAATTGCCATAATTCAATTTTTAATGAATCAAATTTACAAGGAGTTGCACTATTTAATTATCTGAAAAATATCCATAACTAATATTATTTTATCCTTTAAATAAATATTTACTTATTATTTGAATATTTTTGTATTGTGAAAATTCTTCCATTTCAAATTCCGAAACCTACTAATGATGCCTTAATCTATCAAGAAGATCATGAATTTGAATTCTACAATCAACTCCATCAACATGAAGAGATTCAATTAAGCTTTGTTGCCGAAGGAGAAGGTACGCTTTTAGTTGGAGATTCCTTGACAACTTATACCACTGGGGACATTTTTGCCATTGAAGGAAACCTTCCCCATGTATTTCTAAGTTCCAAGGAAGCCTCAGAAAAATCATTAATGTTGACACTTTTTTTTACCCGAAATAGCTTCGGAAAAGACTTTTTTGAATTGGAAGAAACCTCTGAAACCCATTCCTTTTTTGACCGATTAAAAAACGGATTTAAAATTGAATCCAACAAAGCAATTCTTGCCCAACTATTCTTAAGTCTCAAGGAACAGTCAAAAATGCAGCGATTTATTTCATTGTTAGAAATCATTCGAAGCATGTCGAATTCGGAAACCTCTATTCTTTCCAACAAAGTTTTTGACAAACGATTTTCCGTAAATGAAGGAAAAAGAATGCGCGAAGTGATGGATTTTACCTTGAATCATTATCACAAAGACATTCGAACAGAAACCATTGCTAGTATCGCTCATATGACTCCCAATGCATTTTGTAAATACTTTAAAAAGAGAACCAACAAGACCTACAATCAGTTTTTAAATGAAATTCGTGTAGAAAAAGCATGCCTGTTATTAAAATCTACGGAAGGATTGGTTGCCGATATTGGGTTTACAACCGGATTCCGAAATCTTTCCAACTTCAATCGAAAATTTAAAGAAATAAAAGGATTGACACCTTCACAATTTAGGATGCAACACTAGAGATTTTTCCAGATCTCTTGAACCTTATTAGGCAGACTATCAACAATTAAATCATAAGAATGGTCAATAAATTGAAAGGCCAATTTATCGGAAACATCTTCATTCAGCGTGACGGTATTCCAATGTTTTTTGTTCATGTGCCAACCTGGATTTATCCCATCATATTCTCCCCGTAATTCCTCCGACCACTCAGGATCACATTTCACATTCATCTTCGCAATCCCTTGTTCCCAGTCGTTCAAACCAGTGATTAAAAACATCTTGTTCATCACTTTAAAAACTAAGGTCACATCATCAAAAGGAAAGTGTTCGGTGACTCCTTTTTTAGAAATACAATAATCACGAAGTTGGTCTATTCTCACAATTAACATGAAATTAAAAGGCACTTACCAAATATAATATACTTTTAATCAATTCTTTAGTTTACAACCCATGAAAAACCTTTTCCTTTTGTTCGCCCTTCTTGCCTTCACATTAGGCATCGCACAAAAAAAGAATCCATTTAAAGACTACACATTATTAGCTCAAGAAACTCATAAAACAGTGACGGTTAAACCGGGTCAGAAAATTGATACCGCTTACTTTCGAACCCTATTCCTTCCAGATGCCCGATTCACTGTAGTGGGAGAAGAAAACGGCAAAAAGAGTCACGAAACCATGGGGTTGGATGAATTTATTGCTACACTCTCTGACGATTATTACACCAAAGGATTTAGTGAAGTATCTAAAGGAATGATTTGCGATGAGTTCAACGGAATTGCACAGGTTCGACAAGCTTTTTTTGCGGAAGATTCAGACGGAATGAATGGTTGGGGTGTTGGATTGTACCATTTGATTTATTCGGATGGGCGATGGTGGATTAGCAACATGATTTGGACCATGAGTCCGAATGGGAAGGCAGGAATTCCTAAAAAGCTTCTAGAAAATTAGTAAGCATCTTCAAGCTCTCTTCTGGATTCTCTTCCATCGGTACATGACCTGAATTTTGAAGAATTTGCAATCTGGAATTGGGTAAAAGACTATCCATCCTCTTTCCATTAGCCAATGGAATCCAGGCGTCTTCTGCACCCCAAATCAACAAGGTAGGTTGTTTGATACCTTTCAATTTTTCAACACTTTTATATTCATGAGAAGTAAAATCAATTTTTGCTCGATCAACAAAGGCTTGGCGATTTCCCTCCCGCAAGGCCATCTTGTGATAGCGAGTAATCAATTCTTCTGAGATTTTGGATTCGTCTGCATATACCTCTTTCATGTTCTTTTCTATGAAAAAACGAGGCGTGAGATGCAATAGTAGATCACTCAAAATTGGTGTTTTGGCCATTTTAAACACACTGGGCTGTGGTTTTCCTGTGGGCAATCCGCTTGCATCAACCAATATGAGTTTTTCAACTTTCGTCGGATGATTGGCTGTAAAATTCCATGCAATATTCCCACCCAAGGAACTACCCGCCAGATGAAAACTGTCGAGTTGGACTTCTTGCACAAACCGATTTAAAAAATGAACATACTTTTCAATCCTGTAATCTCCTGATTGGTTGGGTCCTGTCAACCCAAAAGCGGGTAAATCCATCCGAATCACCCTGTATTTTGAAGTCAATTTCTTGGTCCAGTCATCCCAAGTGTGCAAGGAAGAAGCGGTACCATGAATCAGTACAATCGGAACTCCTTTACCCTCATCACGGTAGTGAACTAAAAGGCCGTCAACATCGACAAACTTCGAATGTTCATTGGCATATTCTTCCTTCAAATCATCCAAAGAAATATCTTGATACACACCATTGTAGATTCCAATGGATACTAACAGAAGAATGAATAGTAAAATTTTCTTTGAACGGCTCATGTTACTTTATAATCTCGTATAAAACAGGTTTACTCGGAGTAGCATCATTATCAAATGGAGCGATCATCAGGTTTAACAGATACTCACCATCTTTTACAGCATTTGGCACATAAATAAATTCAGTTATCGTGGCATCCATTCGGATTTCCCCATCGGTATTCCAAAAGGCATTGTGAGATAACAAACGACCTTCGTCTTTTTCTTTATCTACAGAGGGAAGATCAATCAACAGGTGTTTGATTCCTTTTTCCCGAAGGTAAATCGCTGCTTTTTCAGATAAATACGTAGGGTTTCTATTTGAATAGTCTTTGCTCTTTTTGTCATCTAAATTGGGAAGTGTACGAATGACAATGGCATCTCTTTTCTTATTTCGTAGCGCGGTCTGCAACTGTTTTACTCCGATTAAAAAATCTCCATTGTGATGCAAGGGCGCAATGGTCACCAATTCGGCTAAAAAGAAGTAATGTTTTAAGTTTTCATTGACCGAATGTACCTCTTCAGTGATGTGCCCTACACACTCAGTATGTGTGATATGCGAATGTGGATTGAATTGTATGGTGTTAAAATTCACCACAGCACCCTCAGAAACTTTAATGATACTATCCTCATAAGTTTCAGGATAAATTTTGGCATTGTCAATATACCAAGCATTGACACTTTTTCGATCTGGACCGATAGATATGGAAATATCAATAGGTTTTGAAATATCAATTTGAATCTTCCTTGAATTGTATTCGATGGTAGCTTTAAACATAGGGCTATTTTAAATTTAACATAAACAAATCGGAGGCAATTCCGTCTGACAAAAACTTTCCCTTTTGGGTGGTTTTTAGGTTTCCGTCTTCAAGATACAATAAATCTTCTTGAATGTATTTGGCACTTTGATTTTCTAGATACGACTTGTATTTCTTCCCATAATCGTCTTCGACCTTTTGAAGAGATACTCCCCAAATGGTCCGCAGTCCTGTCATCACATATTCATTATAGGAATCTTTCTTAGACAAGGTCTCTCTTTCAATTGGGAGTTCTCCTTTGGTAATCGCCTTGATATATTTGGCATTGTTTCGAATGTTCCAACTGCGCTGTCTTCCGTTAAAAGAATGTGAGGAAGGTCCAATTCCCAAATAGCTTTTCCCTTGCCAGTAGGCCGAATTGTTACGACTGATAAATCCTTCTTTTCCGAAATTGGAGGTTTCGTAATGCATGAAGCCCTCTTCCTCCAATCGGTCAATCAATAGGAAAAACTGCTCTTCCGCTTGATCATCATCCACATCTGGGATAATTTCTTTTTCAATAAAACTAGCCAGTGCGGTTTTCGGTTCTACGGTTAAGGCATAACTTGAAATATGGGGTATTCCGAAGCCTAAAGCGATTTCAATATTTTCCATCCATTGTTCGTGGGTAGCATCCGGAATCCCATAAATTAAATCCAGAGAAATATTATCAAAATGTTGAGTTGCTAACTCCAGGCATTTCTTGGCCTCCTCGGCATTATGAGCACGATTCATCAATTTCAAATCGCGTTCAAAAAAAGATTGGATACCAATACTCAATCTATTTACTTGTGAGGCTGCCAACTCCTCAATTTTTTCTGGAGACAAATCATCTGGATTCGCTTCTAATGTAATCTCAGGATCAACGACTTCATGATGTCGGTAAACAGATTGAATAATTGCATCAATCTCACTTTGCGATAACAAACTCGGCGTACCTCCTCCAAAATAGATGGTCTCAATGAGTTCATTATCCAATTCATCCTTTCGAAGCTCAATTTCTTTGATAATACAAGCGACCATTTCTTTCTTTCGCTTCATGGAAGTCGAAAAATGAAAATCGCAATAATAGCATGCTTGTTTGCAAAAAGGAATATGGATATAAACTCCAGCCATAGATCAATTATCAGTGATCAATTATTAATTATCTGTTATCAATAGATACTCCCTTCTACTTTACTCGGTCACTATTTTGTTTCACAAAACTAGCCCAACCGGTATAACTCTTTCCCTTTACAATTTTGGAGGAATTGTAGAAGTGGCAGACTGCCGCAGCCAAACCATCGGTAGCATCTAAATTTTTTGGCAATGTTTTTAATTGTAAGGTACTTTGAAGCATTTTTGCCACCTGTTCTTTACTGGCATTACCATTGCCTGTAATGGCCATTTTAATTTTCTTAGGAAGGTATTCGGTAATCGGAATTTCTCTTGAAAGACCAGCAGCCATGGCTGTACCCTGGGCTCGCCCAAGCTTTAACATAGATTGAACATTTTTACCAAAGAAAGGCGCTTCAATGGCTATCTCATCTGGGTGATAGGTATCGATTAACTCGATGGTTCGCTCAAAAATCAGTTTTAACTTTACGTAGTGATCATCATATTTTTTTAGTTGCAACTCATTCATTTGAATGAATTCCATCTTTTTTCCTTTCACTCTAATCAAGCCAAAACCCATGATGGTCGTACCCGGGTCAATTCCTAGTATAATTCGTTCGCTGGTCAAGGTCAAATTCCTTTCTCACAAATTTAACGATAATAAAATTGGAGTTGACTCGATGTCAGAAATTAATATGTAAAAATTGTGGTTAGAACAAACCACTCAGAATGTCTTCGGCCTTAAACCAAAGAAACAGCACAATGGCTAACAATAAAACAAGAAACAATCCTCTTTTAGGGTTTGACTTTTTGCGTTTTCCGAAGCGTCTTTCAAATTTCATAATTACGAATTTACTACTTTTTTTGCTCTCAACATTTCTCTTTTGCCCGGAGGACCAGGGAGTCTTTCTACCTCAAATCCGACTGCCAACATAGCTCTTCGAACACTACCTTTAGCGGCATAGGTGGTTAACACTCCATTATCTTTCATCGCCGTAAACATCTTTAGAAAGATTTCTTCTGTCCATAGTTCAGGCTGATTTCGAGCCCCAAAAGCATCAAAATAAATTAAATCATACTGATTTTCATCAGATATATCTTGAAAGAATTGCTGACGTTTGGTGAGGAAAAAATTCTTGTCGATTTCCATACGTTTCTCCCATTCCACATCATGCATTTTACGGAAATAAGTATCGTATTCTTTGGCCTTTAATTCATCCACATAATTCAACGCAACAATCTCCTCCTTACCGACTGGATAAGCTTCCACTCCCACATAATCGATCTTTAGACTCTGATTCTTAGATTCCAAAAGGGTAATGAAAGCATTTAATCCGGTTCCGAATCCGATTTCTAAAATAGACACCTCGGATTGTGAAATTTGATGCAATCCTGCTTCAATAAAAACGTGAATCGCCTCTTGAATAGCACCATGTTTGGAATGGTACTGTTCATTCCAATCTGGAAGATGGATGGTGGTTGAACCGTCGGAGGTGATGATGATTTCTCGCTTCAAAATTATTTGATTAATAATTTTTGAATTCGAGGAATTGGGCCGGGACATTTCACCTGGTGGCACGAAATACAACTATTGATTACTTGATTGTGTTGCGGAATTAAAGAATCTTGATCAGATAAGTTGTACAAGATCTTCTGCTGCATCAAGTAAAAATCAGAGTAGCCCTTGAATGCTATATCTCGATCATTGGCATCCGTTAAAACGGCAGTATGTAATTTGATGAATTCCACAGGATAATCTTTTGGAAAGTCCCCCTTCAAAACAAGCTGTTTGTTTTTCGCGTTTTCATCAAACATTTTTAACATTAAAGCAGCCATTTCTGACTGCTTTACGATCATATCTTGATTCGTTTCAACTTTAACAACTTTCTTTTGATTGCAAGAAAAAAGTAAAGTCAAAACAACAAAAAGTAAGAAGAATCTCATTATTTCTTCATTAACACACCATGTGCTTCAAAAGCAAATTCTCTTTTAGGCTCGGTGATCAAAGCAATTTCTTCTTTGCTTTTACCTGCATCCTCGGCATAATGTCTTAATTCATCCACAGAAGTTTCTTTCACATAGGCTTTTCCTTCAACGATTACCTCTTTTCCTTTGCTATCCAATGGCATAAAGAATCCGTAATCTTTGAATCGCACCATAGATTGAATAGAATCGTTCAATGGCAACTTCATCCAACATCCTTTTTTAGAACATACGTCTGCAATACTTGAAGCAAATTTTACATTCAAAGTATCTCCTGCCTTCATGGTTGAAAATTTATCAAACATTTTGGTTGCAGTCATTGCATTTTCATCAGAAATTTTCTCCCCATAAGAGTTATAGGCAAGATTATCATTGGCTTCAGAAGTCTTTTCAGACTTACAAGCGGCAAGAAACAACAAGGTGATTAACAATACATTAAAAGCTTTTTTCATGATTTTGATTTTTATACAACAAAGGTAAAAAATCTACCTGTATTTCGTGCATAATTATGAAGTTGAAAGCCAAATAAATTATGTAATTTTGCAGCTGCAAACAACAATCTTATTTATGAATTCAGATATCCGAATTGAACGCATCAAAGAATCAAAGATTTCAGGTGTAGACTTCAGTAATTTACCTTTTGGAAGTGTCTATTCTGACCATATGTTTATCACTGAATTTATTGATGGTGAGTGGCGCGACCCAAGGATTGTTCCTTTCGAGCCTATTGCTTTGAGTCCGTCAGCAAAGATTTTCCATTATGGCCAATCTATATTTGAAGGAATGAAGGCCTATAAGGATGAAGCAGGTGATAAATTCTTATTTAGACCGCTTGAAAATGGACGTCGTTTAAACAAATCAGCTGTTCGTTTGATGATGCCTGAAGTTCCAGAAGAGTTATTTATGGATGGATTGAAAACTTTATTGCAGATTGATAGCGATTGGATACCAACTACCGACGGAAGTTCATTGTACATAAGACCGTTCATGTTTGCCTCTGGAAATGGATTTCATGCTTCTCCTGCAAATGCGTACACCTTTGTCATTGCAACGGCTCCATCTGGACCGTATTTCGGAGGTGAAGTTCGCGTGTTGATTGAAGAAAAGTATGCAAGGGCAGCCAATGGCGGTGTTGGTTATGCAAAGGCTGGTGGTAACTATGCTGCGCAGTTTTACCCTACGCACCTAGCGAGTAAAAAAGGATTCAACCAAGTGATTTGGACCGATGACAATTCACACGAATACATCGAAGAAGCTGGAGCAATGAATGTGTTTGTTCGCATCAACGATACTTTATTAACGAGTCCAACCAGTGACCGAATTTTAGATGGTGTTACCCGAAAGAGTATCATTCAATTAGCCTCTGATTTGGGAATCGATACCGAAGTTAGAAAGATTAAAGTAAGCGAAGTCGTAGCTGCTGCAAAAGACGGTTCATTGAAGGAAATATTTGGAGCAGGAACAGCTGCTGTGATTTCACCCATAGCCGGATTCGGATATAAAGACGAAAGTTTTACGCTTCCCGTGTTGGACGAACCTTTTGCTGCATTTTTAAAGAAAAAAATTACTGACATTCAAACCAACAAGGCGGAAGATCCTTATGGCTGGAGAGTTCAGGTTTAAAAAAATAATTAACTCAAAGAAAAGCATCGATTATTCAATCGGTGCTTTTTTTATGCAATTTGATTTATCTTTAGCTATCAAATGATATCAAGAAGTCTCCTTTTAATTTTGCTGTGTTTTTTAGCTTGTGAGAAGCCCCAAAAAACTAATGTCAATTCAGCACCTCAATACCTTACCGTTTTGGGAATTGCTCAGGACGGAGGCTCACCGCATATTGGTTGTCAAAAAGAGTGTTGTCAATCCATCTACAACGGACTTTCAGAAAGAAAAAGTGTTGTTTCTTTAGGATTGGTAGACACTGAAAATCAACAAAAATGGCTATTTGAAGCGACTCCAGATATTACTACACAATTGGCTACCTTGGAACAAAATCACTTGAAAACCGAATCAATTATTGATGGGGTTTTTCTAACCCATGCACATATCGGTCATTATACCGGGTTGATGTATTTTGGAAGAGAAGCTTTGGGTAAACAAAGCACCAAAGTATTTGCCATGCCTAAAATGAAGGAATTCCTGCAAACTAATGGTCCCTGGAGTCAATTAGTGGAACTCAAAAACATTGAATTATCACCGTTGAAAAAAGATTCAGTAGTTCAACTGAATTCAACATTGAAAGTGATTCCTTTTCAAGTTCCGCATCGTGATGAATATTCGGAAACTGTTGGCTACAAAATCATCGGACCAAACAAATCAGCATTATTTATTCCAGATATCGACAAATGGGAGAAATGGAATCGAAAAATTGTAAACGAAGTCAAAAAGGTAGACTATGCTTTTGTGGATGCTACTTTCTTCGATGCCAATGAAGTAAACAGACCTATTTCTGAAATTCCGCATCCCTTCATTTCCGAAACAATTGCACTGTTCAAAAATGAATCACTTACTACAAAAAGTAAAGTGATTTTCATCCATTTCAACCATACCAATCCAGCTATTAAAAAAGATTCAAAAGCACGAAAAACCATTGAAGCTCTTGGATTCCAATGTGCATCTGAAGGCGATAGGTACGATTTATAACAACAAACTATGAAACACAAACTCATTCTCCTTTTTATTATAAGCTTCTCCTTATCAGGTTTTGGTCAGGATAAAAAAGCAGACTTAATTGGCATCAAAACGGCAATTAATAATTATTACGACGGATATATTTATCGGGATATCAACAAATTAAACCAAGCTTTTGACACCATTAATGGTGCTATGAAAGTTCCGGTGAAGGAAAATGGTAAGGTCGTTGGTTTCAGAAATCGCTGGTTCAAAGAATTATTACCAAAATGGGGAAATCGTAAACAAATGTCTTCCAAAACTCTTTCGAATTGCGAATTGGGTATTCTTCATATTGATTTGGTAGATGCTCAAATCGCAAGTGCAAAAATTAGTATGCAAGTCGATTCCGTAACCTACATAGACATTCTATCACTACATAAAATTCAAAACGCCTGGAAGATTACCAATAAGATGTTTACCGTTCGAAAAACGGAATCCAAAAAACTTTACAAAAACTTTGATGCTAGAGCAAAAGTAGCTCTAAAATTTATGAATGATTATGTAGTCAACTGCAATAAATTCAAGGAATCCATGGACATCCAAAGCTGGACAAACAAAAATAATATGGCCAGTGAAGTTCTCAAAAAAAGACTTGCTCAAATGATTGCCGAGGGTGAAAAGAAGGATCCGGAGATCGGTCTGGGTTTTGATCCCTTTCTAAATGCTCAGGAATGGCCCTCAGAAGGATTTGAAATAGAAAAACAATACGGTGAATACATTGTACTTCGAGGAAAAAAATGGAAAGATTTTAAAGTGAAGGTGCAAGTAATCAATGAAAATAATAAGATGTTTGTAAACGGAGCTGGCGTAGTTTTTTCCTCTAAATAATTAATACAAAACCATGGAACATAAAGTTGGTGATTTGATTTATGATGCAAACATCTATGATGGTATGAATACCTTTATGGATGACTTCGAATTTTATAAACGATGGACCAGTAAAATTGACAATTTAAAAGTTTTGGAACTGTGTTGTGGTACGGGTCGATTAACGATTCCTTTGGCCGAAGCCGGAGTTCAAATTACCGGAGTTGATTTTACCAAAACCATGCTAACACAAGCCAAATTAAAAGCAATTAACGCTAGGGTGGAGATCAATTTTATTGAAGCCGATATTCGGAGTTTTGATCTAAATGACACATTTGACCTGATCTTCATTCCCTTTAATTCCATTCACCATTTGTATGAAAATGAGGACTTATATAAAGCATTCGAGCGAGCACATCATCACTTAAAAGATGATGGCACTTTTATATTCGATTGTTTCAATCCAGATATTCGATTCATTACCCAAGGAGAAAAAGAATTGAAACAAGTGTCCTCCTACACCACAGATGATGGCAGAGAAGTTGTCATTAAAGAAATCATGAAATACAATCACCAGACCCAAGTGAATAGCATTGATTGGCATTATTTCATCAATGGAGTATTTGACTCCGTACAAAAGCTCGACATGCGCATGTTTTTTCCTAAGGAATTAAATCATTACGTGACCTCAAATGGATTTGAAATTCTACACAAATTTGGTGATTTCGAGGAAGGGTCATTCGATGATTCCTCCCAGAAACAAATTTATGTTTGTAAGAAATTGGAATTCTAGGAATCTAAAATCTCCTTGATATTGGGTTTAAAGTAATTCGGACCCTTGAGAACTTTCCCATCTTCTCGATAAATTGGTTTTCCATCAGCACCCAATTTACTCATATTAGATCGTTGAATTTCATTGAAAACCTCCTCAATTTTATCTTGCATTCCATGCTCGATGATGGTTCCGCATAAAATGTACAACATATCACCCAACGCGTCTGCCACCTCTACCAAATCATTATTATTGGCAGCTTCTAAATATTCTTCATTTTCTTCACGCATCAGCTTGTAACGCAATAAATTTCTATCGTCTCCAATATGAGCTGTTGGGGTGTTCTTAATTCCTAGTTTGAAAGCAGTGTGAAACTCGTGAACTGCATCTATCTTTTCTTTCATTGTTATGATTCTAATTAATTATGCCCTTCGACACGCTCAGGGCGGTATGGTTTTAGGTAAATGATTTTAAAATTCTGGCTGGCATTGCTTTTAACACCCAAGCAATCAAACGCCAGCGTTTGGTAATGTAGGCGACTCTCTTTTTCTTTTTGATGGCAGAATAGATCTGTCGGGTTGCTTTCTCCAAAGGTGCCATCCAAAACAATTGATCACCCAAAGCCATTGGGGTATCTACAAATCCAGGTCTAATGTCTGTCACAAAAACTTTCTTCGACTTAATACTCTTGGTCTTGATATACAAACCTTCCAAGTAGGATTTCTGATAAGCTTTGGAAGCAAAATAGACTGGTGCGGCCCTGCTACCTCTCAAAGATGCGATGGATGTGATCCCTACCAAATGACCGAACTGCTGCTCTTTGAATAAGTTATAGGTCAAGGTATACAATTTGGTTACGCCCAACACATTGGTCAGCACACTTTGCTCTTCTTTTTCCCATTTTAATTTCGGATTGATAAATCCGACTCCAGATGACTGCACCACCAAGTCAATGGTAATGAATTCCTCCACAATTTCTTCAAAAACCTTTTCGACCTCATCAACCTTTTGTATATCATTTTGCTTTACCAAAATTTGATCTGGAAACTGATTGGCCAACTCCTCTAACTTTTCCAATCTTCGACCAGTAACAGCAACCTTGTAACCGTCATTCACTAAAAGTTTGGTTAGTTCTTTACCGATACCGGAAGTTGCCCCAAAAACAACAGCATGTTTCATTTTATTTGTATTTTTGCAGACGAAAAATCTATGTTTTTCGTAGGCAGAAGATAGCCATTTCGAACTTCATTTGATTTTAAATACAAAACATTTTATCAAGAAGTTTTACTCATGTTTTTAAGCGCATTTTTCACCCCAGGTCGTATTGTTTTTATGATATTCTTTAT
>CAYFJL010000018.1:0-31463 GCA_964343335.1 uncultured Polaribacter sp.
CTGCTGATTTTCTAAGATCATCAAGTCAGGTTCAAGAATTAATATTAATTTTACAGAAATCGACAACGAAATTAGGCATTTTCAAAGGTCGACATCATTATAGAAAAGTTAAAATGAGAAAATATACCGTACTTCTTTTTCTGAGTTTGTTTTTGTTTGATTGTAGCACTGTGCCCATCACAGGGCGTAAACGGCTCAATCTTGTCAGCGATTCACAAATATTGCCAACGAGTTTTGCTCAATATCGAGGCTTTCTCGAAAAGAACAAAGTTTCGTCGAATCGTGAGAAGACCAATCAGGTGAAGGAAGTAGGTAAAAGAGTATCTGCCGCTGTTGATCGTTTTATGCGTGCCAACAATATGGTAGAAGAAGCCAATGCGTACAAATGGGAGTTTAATTTAGTAGATGACAACACTGTGAATGCTTGGTGTTTACCGGGAGGAAAGGTGGTATTCTACACAGGTATCATGCCCATTTGCGCCAATGAAGATGGGGTAGCTGCTGTAATGGGTCATGAGGTAGCTCATGCCTTTGCTAAGCATGGTCAAGAACGAATGACGTCTGCTTATGGTCAGCAAATAGGCGGAATTTTAGTTGCCTTGGGCACTATGGATAAAAATCCGCGGACTCAGCAGATTTGGAATATGGCTTACGGAATAGGATCTACGGTTGGAATGTTGGCTTTTAGCAGAACTCATGAAACGGAGGCCGACAAACTCGGTTTGGTATTTATGATCATGGCAGGTTACAATGGAAATGAAGCTGCCGAAGTTTGGGTGCGAATGAGCCAAAGAGCAGGAAAAAGGGGAGGACCTGAGTTTTTAAGCACACATCCATCTAACGAACGTCGTATTCAAAATTTGAGAGCTTATCTTCCTGAAGCACAGCAATTAGCTGCTAAGTTTAATAGTCAGACCTTAAATTAAAATTTGATTTTCACTATATTCGAAGCTGTTCACCTAACTGAGCAGCTTTTTTTATGTTAAAAACCGGAGACAAAAAACTAATCAATGCCTGGGCTTTTTATGATTGGGCGAATTCTGTGTATTCTTTAGTAATTAGTACTGCGGTATTTCCACTTTACTATACTGCCGTGACCAAAGACACAGTAGTACGATTCTTATGGATGGATTGGGAGCACCCTGATAGTCTGTATAGTTATGCCTTGTCTTTCTCGTTTTTAATTGTCGCGTTTTTATCGCCCATTCTTTCGGGAATTGCTGATTATACAGGAAGTAAGAAGAAGTTTATGAAATTCTTTTGTTGGTTAGGAGGACTTTCAGTAATGAGCTTGTACTTCTTTGAAGGCGTTGATACGGTTTGGATCGGGATTGTTTTCACCATTCTGGCCAGTGTAGGATTTTGGGCAAGTATTGTATTTTATAATGCCTATTTACCAGAAGTGGCTCATCCTGAGCAACAAGACAGAGCCAGTGCAAAGGGATTCATTTATGGGTACTCTGGGTCCGTTCTTTTGTTAGTGATCAACTTGGTAATGATTCAAATGCCAGATTTGTTTGGTATCACTGCTGGCATGGCTTCAAGAATATCCTTTGTAATGGTAGGTCTGTGGTGGGTCGGATTTGCGCAGATTACCTTTCGAAGATTACCGGATGATATGTATGATAAAAAACCTGAAAAAGATTACATCTGGAAGGGTTTTAAAGAATTAAAAACAGTTGCAAAACAAGTGGCGAATTACCCGACTTTAAAGCGATTTTTAATTTCATTCTTCTTATTAAGTGTTGGGGTTCAAACCATTATTTTGTTGGCGACCATTTTTGGATCAACCGAACTTGGATTGGAAACCATCGATCTTATCGTAACCGTGCTTCTAATTCAATTAGTGGCCATACTCGGAGCTTATTTGTTCTCAAGAATGTCAGATAAAAAAGGAAATATTTTCACCCTGAAAACAACAATTGTTATTTGGATGGTTGTTTGTTTTTGTGCTTTTTTATTGCATAAAGATTTGCCAAATGTCGCAATGTATTTTTATTCGCTCGGTGCGATTCTAGGTTTGGTTTTAGGAGCGATTCAATCGCTGACCAGATCAACCTATTCAAAGCTTTTACCCGAGACAGAAAACCACGCTACTTTTTTTAGCTTTTACGATGTTATTGAAAAGATAGCTATTGTATTGGGGACTGCGGTATACGGATTGTTATATGCCATCACCGATTCGATGCAGTGGAGTGTGTTGGCTTTGGCCTTATTCTTCTTAGCTTCGTTTATCATCATCAGTACTTTGAAGAAGACAAAATATGTCCAATAAAAAATCGGTCCGAAGACCGATTTTTCCTTTTTAAATCAAACATTTTACAATGTCCACTATTGAACAGTTACGCTGAATGTAACCTCAATATCCGTTTCACCTCCTGCACCAGCGGCTGTACCGTTGTTAGGCTTGGTAGGCTCATGTTTTAATACAATGGTAATGGTACCCGTTCCTGCACCAGTTGTCGTTAATGAAGTTGCTAAACCAAATGGATCTCCGTTTGAATCTTGATCCGTTTTCATAATCGTTAAACCTGAAACAGTAGTTGTATAAAAGAACTCATGCTCCGCTGACTCTGCTTGAATCTCTGCAGTTTTATTTTCGGCGGGAGTTTCAGTTTCATTCAATAAGGATACAGATCCAGTATAGGTAGTGTTTGCCATCAAAGGACCAGAAACAGTTGTCGTTCCAGGATTACCACCTTCGCCGTCTAAATCTTGGAATGTTAAAGTAATCGTATTGGTTCCGTCTGTAAGTGTGTACGTCGCTGTTGTAATCAATTCTTCTTCATGGTCATGACCATCGTGATCGTCGTGGTCTTCTTCATCGGTACAAGCTGTAAATGTTAAAGTTGAAATGAATAAAATCGCTAATAATTTAACTGTTTTCATTTTTCTTGAATTTCTCATTTTATAATTATTAATAATTTATTTTTATTTTAAAGTTTATGTTTCGACCCAATTCATCTGCGAAGAATCGGAGTCTGTTTAAATGTTCTCGATAAGCAACGTTGAATAGATTGTCAACGTTGAATTCAAATTTTATATTTCCCTTGTTGAATGCCTTAAAAATCATTGAGGATTGTAGTCCAAAAAGGGTGTAACTAGGTGGGGTGGAGCTTAAGTCTACAAATATATTTTGTTGCGTAACTGGATTGAACGAGAAAAAAGTATAGTCTGGAAACCTTGTTTGCTCGAATACCGTTCTTTGTATTAGACTAACCGTCAATTGGTTCAACCCTTCATTGTAATAGGACAATCTATTGGTAAAGTTTGTCGCAGGCATATTAATCAATGGCAAGTTATCCGTAAGATTATCCCCTCTAAGAAGACTCAAACTTCCTTGGTAAGAAAATTTATCCGTAATTCTTTTATTAAGGTCAACGTCCAACCCAAAAATTCTGGCATTCACTTGGTTGTATTCCCAAACAGGGTAAGCTCCTCGAATCGTCGTGGTGGTTCCTATCGGAATTAACTGAATAAATCCATCAATATTCTTGTAATACGGATTGATAGAAAAACCGAAATTTTGATCGTTTTTCTCGATGGATAAACTAAAGTTATTAGCCACCTCTTTGTTTAAGGTCAGTCTTCCGATTTCAATCCTAGCCGTACTATGATGCAAGCCGTCACTAAACATTTCAGACGGATTCGGCATTCGAGAAGCCAAACCATAATTAAATACGAAGGACAGGTCGTTATCAAAGTTCTTGATATATCCTAAACTTGAAGAAAAATTATGGAAGGTGAATTCTGGACGCGTAAGTATACTTGTAAAGCTTGAGGTCCCAGTTTCAAATTCTGGAAATAACTCATCGTAATTATAGGTCTCGTTCCAATCGGTTATGTTATAACGTTTGGTAGCACTTATATGGGCATAGTCATAACGAATACCTGCACTAATCTCGGAGTTATCATTTAGATTGTAATTCATGGTTCCGTAGAGTCCGAATTCGTACTTGTCAAAATCCGGAATCAAAGGTCGTACTCCAGTTCCTGCTACCGAATTATTGTTTTGATAACGCAATAGAATTCCTGAATTCACTTCTAGGTTATCAAACTGATCAATGGTAACATCGGCCAATAAACTGTTGGTAATTAATTGCAAATCAACTACCGGTATATTGCTTCTACCGCCTCTTCTTACATCGAATTCCTTTCGCCTATTCAGCTGAAAATCATATTGTAAGGATATTTTTCCAAAATCTTTAATCCTTTTGTAACCATCAATTTTTGCCAAATGATGTGTGATGGATTGCCTTGGAAAATTGATATCGTAAGAAAATGGGTCAACCGTAGCAGGCCTCGAATTATTAATGGCAATGACCAAGTCATTTACATTTCCGACATGCGCACTTCGCAGAATACCAAACTTGTTATTTACAAAGCTGTAAAAAACATTATATCCTTTTTCAAAACTATTCTTCCCGAGAGAAATAGAGGTGTTAATACTACGAAGTCCAGTGTTGGTTAAACTATAATCAGGTGTATTGAAATCACCGAATCGTTTATAATTAGCTTGAATTCTTGTGTAAAATCCGTTTTTGTTTGTTTTTACAATTTCAGAATTCAACAATCCTCCCAAACCATTGGAATTGAATGAAGTTAGCGTACTGCCAAAAATACTATCGATTCTTGAAAATCGAGGCGGACTTATTAAAATGAGTCCGCCAATGGCATCACTACCGTATTTGAGGGTATTTGCCCCTTTGATGACATTGATTCTTCCAGAGGCGTTAATATCAATGTTAGGTGCGTGTTCATCGCCCCACTCTTGATCAAATAAACGGACGTTGTTATTGATAATAAGCAAGCGGCTGCTGTGTAAGCCCTGAATAATGGGTTTCACAATACTGTTTCCTGTATTTAAGGTTGATACCCCACTTATGGTACTTAAAGCATCTCCTAAAGAACGATCAGAAAAGTTTTCCAAGGTTCTTTTGCTTATGGTTTTTTCTATACTTGTAGCCTCTGATTTTGAGCTAGAGGTCACCACTACTTCTGTCAGTTCTTCCAAATGATGTTCCAGGAATATTTCTTTGTAAGTAGGTCCTGTAATATTGAGTCGAACTCTCTTTGTTTCACAAGAAATATGTCGTATTTCAAGTACTACTTTCCCGCAGAGATTTTTGAACTCGAAATACCCTTGTTCATTGGTTTCAGTAAATTGCTTGGTATTAAGCACAACAATTGTGGCCCCAACAAGAGAAGAGTTGTTGTGGAAATCCTTAATATTTCCTTTAAGTGTGTATTTACATTCTTGCGCATCTGTTTGTTGGAATAATCCTAAAACAAGGGCAAAGAACAGTATTGCTTTTTGCATTGATTTGTTACATGTACATGAATAGATCGGATTCTAACTCAAGCCATGCATCGGAGGTCCTCGTAAGGAAAAAGAAAGTTCGTGGTGTTCTTTTAAAAAGTTTTGTTGAAGAATATCAATAGAAATGATTGCATCCTCTACAAAAAATTGATAATCAAAAGAAACAAAATCCTGAGACGGATTCTTGTATAAATGTAATTGACAATCAACATCCTTATCATGGATGTGTTTCACCAATTTAGAATGACAAATCTGATGGTTGTGATCTTCAAAAGTATGATGAAGTTGTAAGAACATCTGGGCCAGAAAACTGGTCAGTAAAAAAATGGATAGTATTCTTAACTGTAACTTCATTGATCCAAATTAGGATTTTTTTCTTGCCCTTAAATTTAGCAATTCAACGGACAATGAAAAAGCGATCGCAAAATATAAATAACCCTTTGGTATTACTCCTACAGTTTTGTTAAAAATGTAGGTATGTGATAAATGCGCGCTTTCGGCAACTAGCATGAATCCGATTAAGATTAAGAAGGCCAAAGCCAACATTTGAATGGTAGGATTCTTTGATACAAATTTGTTGATCGGATTCGCAAAGGCCATCATGATAATGATCGAAATAATCACAGCAATTACCATAATGATTAAAGCACCTTGAATTCCATTGGTCATTCCGATCGCAGTTAAAATACTGTCAAAAGAGAAAACAATATCAATTAAAATAATCTGAAAGATCACACTTGAAAAGGAAATCACTTTAGGTGTTTTTAAAATTTTCTTTTCCTCCTCTGGTTGCACTTTGTGACGAATTTCCTTGGTGCTCTTGTATAACAAAAAGAGACCACCTAAGAATAGAATTAATCCCTGACCAGTCATGTCTGAACGAAACCAACCCCAATCAATTTTTAAGAATGGATCTTTTAAAGCAATCAAGTAAGAAACACTGAAAAGCATCGCAATTCGGGTTACCATGGCCAATAACAAACCAATAAAAGTAGCTCGTTTTACTTGGTGCTCAGGCAACTTATTGGCCGAAATTGAAATAAAGATAATGTTGTCGATACCTAATACGACTTCCAAAAAAGTAAGGGTTAACAGGGCGACCCAGGTATCTGCATTTAAGAATATTTCCATTTATTTGATTTTGTACGCCGTTCCTTCCTGCTTAAAGTTACTGTATCCAACCTTTGCTGAAAATTCATAAGAACTATCTTTTACCTTGGTAATCTGTACGAAAATAGGTTGTTTATCGACCTCTTTTTTCGGACTCTTCATACGTAGGGTATAGAAGAAGTTGTTCTTCCAAGTGATGTACAGCGTATCTATTTGTGTGATTGATTTTGTTTTTGTGATGGAATCTGTGGTAATGCTGACTTCTCGATTGTAGGATTCAATTTGCAAGCTATCCTTTCTGATAATGGTCGTTTTTCCAAAACTTTCCGAAGCGGGTATTTCGAATACTCCTGTTTTAAATCGATCTGGGTCTCCTTCGAATTTTGTTTGGCAAAATGAAAAAGTGAACATTGCTATTGAAAAAATAATCAATCGTTTTGTCATGGTCATTATCATGGTTTAATTCAAATTCCTGTGTAATTCGCTGGTGTGATTGATTTGAGTTCCGCTTTTATTTCTTCGGATACGTCAAGCGTATTGATAAATACTGCGATCGAGTCCTTGTTGATCTTTTCGTTGGTTCGAGTCAAGCTTTTTAAGGCTTCATACGGATTCGGATAGGCTTCTCTTCTCAAAATTGTTTGGATGGCCTCCGCTACCACGGCCCAATTATTCTCAAGATCGGTTTCGAATTTATTTTTGTTCAAAAGGAGTTTGTTCAATCCTTTTAAAGTGGCACTGTAGGCAATTAAAGTATGTCCGAATGGAACACCTACATTACGCAATACCGTACTATCGGTTAAATCGCGTTGCATCCTTGAAACAGGCAACTTTGCCGATAAGTGTTCAAAAATGGCATTGGCGATGCCTAAGTTTCCTTCTGAATTTTCAAAGTCAATCGGATTAACCTTGTGTGGCATTGCTGAACTTCCTACTTCACCCTTCTTGATTTTCTGCTTGAAATAATCCATAGAAATGTACGTCCAAATGTCTCTATTCAAGTCAAGCAAGATGGTATTGATTCGTTTAATGGCATCAAACAAAGCGGCCATATGGTCGTAATGTTCAATCTGTGTGGTAGGGAAGGAGTGATGTAATCCGAGTTGTTCTTCCACGAAAGAAGTTCCGAAGGCCTTCCAATCGATGGATGGATAGGCCACTTTATGAGCATTAAAGTTTCCTGTGGCTCCACCAAATTTCGCCGCAAACGGAATGTTTCCTAATTGATTGAATTGCTGACTGAATCTAGTAACAAATACTTCCAATTCCTTTCCTAATCTCGTTGGCGATGCAGGTTGTCCATGAGTTCTCGCCAACATTGGGATGGAACTCCATTCTTCCACCAAGCCACCTAATTTACTGATAAGCTCTTGGAATCTCGGTACAAAAACTTCGTTGATGGCTTCTTTGATCGATAAAGGAATGGCAGTGTTGTTGATATCTTGAGAAGTTAGTCCGAAATGGATGAATTCTTTAAACGCAGAAATATTGAGTGCATCAAATTTTTCCTTGATAAAGTATTCAACCGCTTTGACATCGTGATTGGTTACTTTTTCGATGTCCTTGATTTTGATCGCATCTTCCGTAGAGAAGTTTCTGTAGATATCTCTCAAAGAGGGATATAAACTCGAATCGAAGTCTCTAAGCTGTGGAAGCGGAATCTCACAAAGTGCAATAAAGTATTCGATTTCAATACGAACTCGGTACTTTATTAAAGCTTCTTCAGAAAAGTAATTGGTTAATTCATCGATTTTTCCTCGATAGCGTCCATCGATAGGAGATATGGCGTTCAGCTGCGTTAAATTCATAGAACAAAATTCAAAAGGCAAAAATAGGCAAACAAATAGATTTTTTATAGCCTTTGCGAGTGTTTTTCAATCGCTTTAATAACATGTTTTCCACGGGCCTTGCAACCTTTGCTTTCATGGATAATCTTCGTTCTAATGATGTGTAAAAGTTCATTGTGAATCCAATCGATTTGTTTTCCGAAGAGAAACAAGGTATTCATGGTATAGGCTCGTACCGCAATTTTCTGAGGAGTAATCAACCAATCGAATCCGGTTTCTACCATTCGCTCTATTTGATTGGAAGTCAATCGGTTTTTTACAGGATTATCCGTTTTCATATCCGCACAAATAGCGATTTGCTCACAGAGCTTCGCACAGGGTCGAATGGCGCTGTCGAGTTTGAGTTTGGACAATTGACTTGTAAATTCTTCCAAATAATCACTTAGGTAATCAATTCCGTAATGCGTACAAATCCATTCCAAAATCCAAGCTGCTTTGACAGAGACTTTGTCATCGGTTTGAAAAGTTAATTGCAGGAGCATTGGAAAACATTCCATATTACCAAGCACAATATTTGCAACACGATCTCTGTTTTCTTTGGTGGCTGGACCAAGATTCAAAAGTTCATTCGATAGGAATTCAATAGTCATTATTTCGAGGATTCCTGTATATTTAAAAAATAAATTGGCATGATAAAAATAGAAAATCTTAAAGTTGTTCTTCTTCTACTGATCATTTTTTTGCTCAGCTCAACTGTCTATGGTCAGAAGATCAATCAATACGATGCCAACAAAAAAAGAACTGGTAAGTGGATGAAGTTCTATCCGAATAAAAAAATTCGGTATGAAGGTCAGTTTAAAAATGGTAAAGAAATAGGAGTATTTAAATTTTATGATCAAAATAGTCTTGGCCAACCATCCATCATAAAAAACTTCAAATCGGATACAGATTCTGTCTTCACCCAATTTTTTACCACCAAGGGATTATTGCAAAGCGAGGGCAACTTTATTAGCCGCCAACGTGTTGGGAAATGGACCTATTATTTTCCGAATAAAAAGAAAATGTCTGTTGAAAATTACAAGTCTGGTGTATTGGATGGAGAGCTGATAAATTACTATCCAAACGGACAAATAACGGAGAAATCTTTGTATAAGGCCGGATTAAAAAATGGTCCTTCTCTAAAGTTTTCAAGTGATGGCGATATTTTGGAAGAGGTTAATTATGTCAATAATGTCCTTGAAGGCCCTGCGAAGTACTACGATGTAAAAGGTAATTTAAAGGAAACTGGTTCCTACAAAAATGGCAAGCGTGTTGGTAAGTGGGAGTATTATTTAGACGGCGAAGTGGTCACAAAAAAGAAAAAAACAACCTACAAAAAGAAGAATAAGAAAAAATGAAACAACTCTTAACCATCTTTTTAGTACTGTCTTTAGTGATATCTTGTGAATCCAAAAAGAACAATGATAGCATCGTTGGCCTTTGGGAAGTAACCAAAGTAGCCATGGGAGATCAAGAAATGACTCCGGTTGCAAAATGGATTCGATTCAATGATGATTTTACCCAAGAATCAGGGAATGGTTGGGTACAACACTCTGTTGGAAACTGGACGTTAGATCCAACAACCAATCAATTGCGAGTGAACAATACAAACGGAATGGAAGATAAAATTCCGTTTGAGGTCAGCTTAACAGGTAATACCATGACGTGGAAACGAATTGAATTTGGGGAAGAAGTTGTTGTAAGCCTCAATCGAATTGATCAAATTCCGACTGCCGAGGCCAATAAGCTTTTAGGAGGATGGAAATTCCAGTCTATTGTAGTAGATGGCAAGGACGTTTCAGACTCTCTAAATCCCAATAACAAGGCTATGCTCTATTTGGCATGGGATCATGCCTATCGACTTCGGAATTATCCTGAGGGAGAGAAATTCGGAATTTACCGAACGCATGGACATATGCAACGCATAGAAATGATGTTGAATTACAATTCGAAAGACATGAAGATGCAGGCCTATTTTTATGAGTTTGATGGGGATACGCTTACGTTCAAAGCCACCAATAAAGAGGAAGAACTTCAATTCACAAGGATTCACAATTTCTTTGATTAAAACCTACTTATCAATTTAGAATTTTTCAAAAAAAATTCTATCCAATCCAACTTTTTGCAAAAGCAGGGGTCTATGTATATAAACCCACTGCATATGCATGAATATTACGTTTCATTATAATTTTTAATGATACATCCGAAGATTTTCTTTGGATCGCAATCAATTAGTAACCTTTAAATCCAACAACCATGAAACGTAGTAAACTAAACACCGCGGGATTCGTATTGACCATTTTTATCCTTTTTTCCTCCTGTCAGTCTGAAAATGAAAATGAACTTTTAAGTATTTCGAATCCAGATCCAATTGAAATTTCAACATTTAGCGACACAACCACCGATCTCATTTTTCAATGGAATCAGGTTTGGCTGCAACTTGACCAAAATGCATTAGGTATGCGTCCCAATGTAACAGCAAGAGCTTTAGCCTACATACATCTAGCAGGTTTTGAAACTGTGGTTCACACTTTAGAAAACTATTCGAGCAACGAAATTCGGTTTAGAGATCTTCAAATCAATCAAGGTCGAAGAGCTGAAAACATAAATATAAACATTGCTCTAAATTCATGCTATGCAGAGGTTTACGATCACTTTATGGTCAATTTGCAAAACGGTGTAGGAAGTCAAATTAATTCTTTAAAAGCCAGTTTAGATGCTCAATTACGAGATGGAATTAGCTCAAGAATTATTGAGGATTCTCAGGAATGGGGTAAGTATATTGCAGAAAGAGTTATCCAATTTAGCAAATCGGATCGCGAGGCCGAACGTCAAATATTAGAGCCACAACCTTTGTCTTATGAACCAGAAGTAAGTGACGGATATTGGACTTATAGTGCCAATGAAGAGCGTGCCCTCTTTCCTTATTGGGGAAAAGTAAGAACTTTTATCATTTCGTCAGATCAAACAACCAGCATTCCACCGCCACATGAGTATAGTGAAGAAATTGGAAGCGCTTATTACAACGAAATGAAAGAAGTATATGAAGTGAATAACTTGGCCAAAGAAACCAATAATGAACAATTATGGATTGCAGAGTTTTGGTCGGATGATGTCGAAGAATTAATGATAAGTCCGCCTGGACGTCAATTATCCATAGCCAACCAATTATTGAAGCAGTATAATGTATCTGCAAACGAAGCCATCATTCTGTTAATGAAACTAGGTTTTTCGCTCAATGATGCGGCTGTATCCACGTGGGAAGATAAATACACCTACATGGTGATGCGCCCCAATGTATACATTCATGAATTCATTGATCCAAGTTACCAAACCAATTTATACCGATTGGTGTATTGGCCCAATCCATCATTTCCAGGGTATCCATCGGGACATTCAGCATTTGCCTCGGCCGCAGCAGGGTTGTTCATTCATCATTTTGGAGATTTTACAGACTTTACCGATCGCACTCATGAAGGAAGAACTGAGTTTAGGGGAACTCCGAGAAATTTTACCAGTTTCTCCCAAATGGCAGAGGAGAATGCCTATTCAAGAATACCACTTGGGGTTCATATCCGAATGGATTGTACAGAGGGGTTACGATTGGGTTATGAAATTTCGGAAGCGGTAAATAATTTAAGTTTTTCTGCAAATCGATAAGTTTAAGTATCTCTCCACATGAGGGGGGAAGTTTACAGAGTTTGGAAATTGTAATTTCTTTTTTTAGTAAATTTGCCCCTCTCTTATGAAAACAGTAGTTGTAGGTCTTTCTGGAGGTGTCGACAGCAGTGTTACCGCCTATCTTTTAAAAGAACAAGGATATCACGTAATCGGATTATTTATGAAAAATTGGCATGATGATTCCGTGACAATTTCTGATGAATGTCCATGGTTGGAAGATAGCAACGATGCGATGTTGGTGGCCGATAAGTTGGGTATTCCTTTTCAAGTGGTTGACTTAAGTGTTCAATACAAAGAACGCATTGTTGATTACATGTTCAATGAATATGAAAAAGGACGAACTCCGAATCCGGATGTACTTTGTAATCGAGAAATCAAGTTCGATGTTTTCATGGATATTGCCTTAGGTCTCGGTGCTGATTTTGTAGCCACAGGTCATTATTGTCGTAAAGGTGAAACTGAGGTGGATGGAAAGAAGGTATATCAATTACTTGCAGGTGTTGATGGAAACAAAGACCAGTCTTATTTTTTATGTCAGCTTTCTCAAGAGCAATTGTCAAAAGCACTCTTTCCAATTGGTGAATTGACCAAGCCAGAGGTAAGAGCGATTGCGAAAGAGGCAGATTTAATCACTGCAGAGAAGAAGGATTCTCAGGGCTTGTGTTTCATTGGTAAGGTAAGGCTGCCAGAGTTTTTACAACAGCAATTACAACCAAAAGAAGGCGAAATTATTCAGATTCCTTTTGAATTTGATCAATATCATAAATCCTGTCAACTATTTGATAATAAAGAAGATGAACTCGCTTACCTCGCTCAAAAGTATACCTATAATAAAGAGGATGGAAAGGTGGTTGGAAAGCACCAAGGAGCTCATTATTTTACCAAAGGTCAACGAAAAGGATTGGCTGTTGGTGGAACCAAAGAACCTCTGTTTGTGATTGAAACCGATGTGAAAGAAAACATCATTTATACGGGGGAAGGAAAACACCACAAAGGATTGTACCGCAATACCTTATTTGTTGCTGACGAAGAAATTCATTGGATTCGTGAGGATATGACTTTGGAAATAGGTAATAGCATGGATGTTTCAGCCCGTATTCGATACCGTCAACCATTAGAAAAAGCGACTTTATATAAAGTTGAAGGAGGCCTGTACGTCAATTTTGACAACCAACAATCGGCTATTCAAGAGGGACAATTTGTAGCCTGGTATCTTGATGAAGAACTGCTTGGTTCGGGAGTTATTTCTTAATATCTTCGGCCTGCTATGCGGACATTTATTTACTACATTCTTTTCTTTTTTTCAATTTCAACCTATTGTCAAAAAGATACTGTAATTCAATACATTACTTATAAAGGATTACCAACGAAAAAGCTTTCTAATGCACATTATTACCGAGTACAGACGAAGGAGTCTGATTCCTTGTATAAAATGATGCAATTCAAAAAATCTGGAAAATTAATGTGGGTGGGTTATTCCACAACTCCAGATCGGAAGAACTCGAAAATTGGTCAAATGATTGATTTTGATCGTAATGATAGCATTCAATCTATTCGATTTTTCAATAAACAGGGTCAAATTCATGGAAAGGTACAGGCTTGGTTCGACAATCGTAAAAAGAATTATGAAGGCCGATATATCAACGGAAAAAGAGAAGGCCTATGGCGTTATTACCATTACAATGGAAGGGTAGCTCAGCAAGGTTTTTTTAAAAATGATTCTCTTGTAAAAGCGGCATACTTCGATGAAGAAGGAAATAAAATGCCATCTTGTATGGAATGTCGAGACAAAGTTGAGTTTAAAGGAGGAATGAATAAATTCCGACGAGATTTTAGAAAGTTAATGAAAAGGGTAGCGGAGGATATTTCCAAAAGAATCAAATCACGCTACCAATTCAAAATTCTAATATCATTCATTATTGATATTGATGGCAAAGTACGGTATGTCGAAGTTGATGACACTTTACCACTTCAAAATCGTTTGACCATTATAAACGGAATTAAAAATATGGAAGGTTGGCAACCAAAGATTGTAAACAATAGAAAGGTACCTTCCTATTTCCGAATTCCAGTAACACTTACCAAAGATGAACAAGATTTCGAAACTTTTTAATATTCAATACCCTATTATACAGGGGGGAATGATCTGGGTTTCTGGTTGGAAATTGGCTTCGGCTGTTTCGAATGCAGGCGGATTAGGACTGATTGGTTCGGGATCTATGTATCCAAATGTGTTGAGAGAACACATTCAAAAGTGTAAAAATGCCACAGACAAACCCTTTGGAGTGAATGTGCCTATGTTGTATCCTCAAATTGATGAAATCATGGATATCATTGTTGAGGAAGACGTTAAGATTGTGTTTACATCAGCAGGAAATCCGAAGACATGGACCACATTTTTGAAAGAAAAAGGAATTACCGTTGTTCATGTGGTGAGTTCTGTGAAGTTCGCTCAAAAAGCAGAAGCAGCTGGCGTTGATGCCGTAGTTTGTGAAGGCTTTGAAGCAGGCGGTCATAATGGAAGAGAGGAGACAACTACGTTTACCTTGATTCCAATGGTCAAAGAAAGTGTTTCTATTCCGGTTATTGGAGCAGGCGGAATCGGAAATGGAAGAGGAATGTTGGCGGCTATGGTATTAGGTGCCGATGGAGTTCAAATAGGTAGTCGATTTGCTGCAACCTTCGAGTCGTCTGCGCATGATAATTTTAAACAGACCATCTTAGATGTCAAAGATGGCGATACTCATTTGACCTTGAAAGAATTAGCGCCAGTACGATTGGTGAAAAATAAATTCTACCAGCAGGTACAGGAATTATACCAACAAAACCCTACCATCGATGACTTAAAGACCTTATTGGGCCGGGCACGTGCCAAAAAAGGAATGTTTGAAGGCGATTTAGAGAACGGAGAATTGGAGATCGGCCAGATAGCCGGATTGATCCATGAGTTAAAACCAGCATCAAAAGTTTTAAAGGATATTGTTGATGAGTTTCAACAAGTTGCATCCAATTTCAACAACGCGAACTTTAGGTTTTCTGAATCGTAAAGCTAAACTCAGACCATTTACCCATCTCTGACTGAACCTTGATGTCACCGCCATATTTCTGAATGATGCGTTTCACAATGGATAGGCCTAATCCGGAGGAATCCTGATAATTATGAAGTTTGTGGAATGAATCAAAAATTTTACCATAGTATTTTTCCTCGATTCCTATACCATTATCCAAAACAGAAAAATGATGGTGTGTTGGAGAATCTTTGTAACTAATTTCAACACGACCTTCTTCTTTATCGTTGTACTTAATGGCGTTGTTCACCAAGTTTTGAAAGATTTGTTCTATCTGCAATACCTCTCCACGAATAATTGGTAAGTCATCTTTGATAATTACTTCAATATGATTTGGAACGTAGAGGTAGCTTAGCATGCTTTTTAACGATTTGTTTAAGTCGATGTCAATTCTATTATTGATATCCTCTCCTATAGAAGAATAAACCAAGACGTCACTAATTAATCGTTCCATTTTAACGATATTCTCTCTGATATGGTTTAAAAAGCCTTGAGAATCCTGTGGAAGTTTGTCTTGAAGATCATGTTCGATCCAACTCACCATAGTTTCTATATTCCGCAAAGGCGATTTTAAATCATGAGATACCACATGGGCATAATCGTTCAGGTCGCGGTTTCTCAACTCAAGTTCACGAAGAATCTTTGCTTGCGAGGCGTACGCTCTGCAAGCTTTTAGTGTATTTGAAAATTTATCAATTACAGGAGCGAGTTTTAAAATTTCCTTTAAATCAATGGGCTGGTATCTCGAATAAAGGAAGAGATGGCCTTCGTTCTTCAAAGGATAAATGAATAGATAACCTGTTTCAATTTTTATGGGCGAAAGTTTTCTATGGATTTCTTCCACCTCGGTGGTTACGGGTGATGTAATGGTATGTAGATAATTCAATAATTCCTTATCGTTCGTTTGAACATCGTAATCAATACTCGGTATTGCATAAGCACACTGAACTTGTGATTCATTTCTATGTAAAATCCAGCTTGCGTTTAAGTTCTTTCTTTTGAGAATTAGTCTTAAAAACTGACTGCAATTTTCTTCATAATCCAGCGATTTACCCATGCTCATAGAGTATTCAAATAACTGAAGAACATCAAGAATCGTTTTATCATTATTAATCACCATAGATGCTAATTAAATAGTCCTACAACACAAGTTTTATTGTAAAATTCTAAATACCCTTCGCCATAGGAAGAAATCTCACCTAAGGTTAAAGCACCACTAATGGATATGTTTTCATGTTTTTCTCTTAGAACTTTGATGATTTCATTCAATTCAATCTGAAACTCATCTTCGAGGAAAAGTATCCTTGAGATACAATCAATGATGATCGCTTTTTCTGGAGTATCCGTTTTGCTAATACTTTCCAAGGCAGCCGATTTAGCCGCTTCAATTAAAGAGGTATTGTATCCCTTCATCAGATTCAACATGGTGTTTTCTTCAACTTCTCCCACGCAAATTAAATTACCTTCTTCATCTGCCATCAATGGATCTCTAATGATACATTCACCATCTGTCTTTACAATTCCGAAGGGATATCCTTTGGCGATATCAAAGAAGTTTTCTGAAGTAAAGGTCTGATTTGAGTCGGGCTCAACAATTTCCTTATAGACTTCAAAAGCGTTTTTCCAATTTATTTCCTTGATGACATTGGCATCGGCTTTCGTTACAATCATTGGACCACTTAATTTCTCCCAACCATGTTTCACACCAATGCTAGATTTCATCTCCATGATACAAATGACGGCGGCGTCCTTAAAAAATCCTTCATTTGAGAAAACACAAGGCTTCTGCTGCAAGGTTAAACTACCTGCCCCACCACCAAAATAATCGGTGTGCATCCCGTATTTTTCATAAAGCTTGTTTAAGAAATTGGAAATATTCGAGGTTAAACCGTCTACGTAGGTTATCAAACTATACGAAGTATTTTCTTTAAAGTTAATCCCTGGTACTTCAAAATCCCGAGCACTAATGTTTTTTATGACTTCAAGGCGTTCTACATTTTTAAGCGTATTGACAACGATTCCTTGGTCATTGATGCTGTCATTGTGAATGATTTTTGGAAAAATTCCTCCAATGAATTTTGTACTATTATCCTTGAGCGCATCAATTAGTTCAAGGATATCTACAACCGTATTTTCGGCCACCGATATTAGAGCGGCGTGCTGTCCAACATGTTGTTTAATTTCTTTGGCGATTTCTCTAGGATTTGTACTAGCTATGAACATCTCTCTTCTTTTGAACAAAAATATTCTAGATTACTCGGATTAAATTTATCCTGCGGTAAATTGCGTTTATCCTTCGGTGAATGGTAGCATGTAAAAGGTGAAATTCAAATCTCTAAAGATTGCAGGATTGAATGCGGGTTCTGGTTCTATCTGATTTTCAAGAAAACAACCTTGACTATTGAAGCTTTACTAGACTTTAACTAATCCGATTGAAAGGTATTATTCGGATGTATTTCGACGCAATCTACTTATTCCGGCTAACAGGACAAGTGTTCCGAAAATTACTCTAAAGATCAAGTAATAGTATTTGTTTTCTGTTTCAAATCCGAATATCAATCGATAGGATTCTAAGTCCTTTAAGAAATACTGAATTCCTATTCCGATAAGGGCAATTCCTCCAAAAATGTACAAAAAGGATACGAATTTTTTCAAGGTTACTTATTTTTTAATCGGAATTTTAATTTCGTACAATTTTCGGCTTTTGTTGTTCAGTTTGTTTTCTCGCAACCATGCATTATGGATTTTTAATTCCTTGTAAGTGATGCCATAGCGTTGTGCAAAACTAGCAATATTAGAAATGGCTGTATCAACTTTCACGGTATACGTCTGAGGTAATTTATACAAGTCCTCTTGGTCAAAAACAAATCCGAATCGCTTAGGATTGTTGATGATTTCCTTCAGAGCGATGATTCGAAATACATATCGTTCGGTTTCGTCAGGAAGTAAGGCATCATAGTAAGAAGTTACCTTTTGAGCATCCAGACGCTTTGCAATTCCATAGTTTCCAGCGTTGTAGGCGGCAGCAGCTAATGTCCAACTGCCAAAGCGTTCGTAAGACTTTCTTAGGTACTCTGCAGCTACTTTTGTTGATTTCTCAATGTGGTAGCGTTCATCCACATTTTTATTGATTTCAAGGCCGTATTCCTTTCCTGTAGATTTCATAAAATGCCACATACCGGCCGCACCAGCCGTGGAAGTTTCATCAATAAAAGCACTTTCAGCCAAGGCTAAAAATTTAAAATCATCTGGGAGGTTGTATTTTTTCAATAAAGGCTCTAGAATTGGGAAAAACTTGTTAGCTCGTTTGATCAACAGAATCCCGTTGGATTGCCAATAGGTATTTACCAAAAGCTCACGCTCCATACGCTCTCGAACATCTGGAATTTCTAAGGGAACACGTTCACCCGCAAGATTTAAGTTACCCGGTAATTCAATGGCCTTAATTTTATAGGTTTTATGCGTATATGGTTTTGGGTCAGCTTCATCTTTATCAATGGCGTTGATCATTAGGAATAAAGAAAAAATCAAAAACGATACGACAGCGATTAATTGAATTACTTTTTTCATGTTTGGTGTCCTTACTTGATTGTTTGTTTAGAATGCTGTAAAGTTGATAATTTCTCTTCAATTATGGTAGAAATTTCTTTAGCTCTTGTCAAAATCATGATGTGAGTGCCTCCTTCAATGGCAATGGCATCATTAATTCGTTCATATGGAAACACAGCATCTTTTGTGCCATGGATATGTACGATGTCATTCATTGGCTTTTCCTGGCTCCACTTCACCACACTTTTTACAGACCATTTAAGATACTTTTCACCCCGTTCTGAAAGGTATTTCTTATAAATTTTGGCGCGTTTTTTTAAGGTTTTACCAACAAAAAATTGAGAATAATCCTCAAAGTTACTCACCAATTTGGTTGGGAATATTTTATAGGCCTTACTAATGTTTGCCAGTTTAAATCGCAAGGGGAGTTCTTTCTTTGATTTAACGCTAGAAATAACAATTACTTTCTTGGTTTTTAGAAACTTACTCATCTCTTGAACCATGATACCCCCAAAAGAAACTCCGACTAAAACTGGATTTTCATGCTTGATAAGGTCATTCATTCGCATTGCATAATTGCTCAAAGATTCTTCCAGAGCCAGTGGATCAAACCATTTTAGGTAGTGCAGTTCGTATTTATCAGGATCTAATTGCAGGTTCTCAAAAATTTCTGGTCCAGCTGCAAGTCCTGGAACAAAATAAATAGGAGTTTTTGGCATCATTAAACTTATTTCATTAAAACTGGATCATGTACAAATTCAAAGCGTACAAGACCATCTTCATCGATTTCAGTTAGTTTAATTTTATGTAGTGTGTTGATTAATTCGGGATTCCAAGGGGTTTTTACCTTCACGTAATTCTCCGTGAAGCCATGGATATAGCCCATTTTGTTTTCGCTTTCAAAAAGTACTGTCAATTCATTGCCCAACTGTGATTCATAAAAGGCTCTTCGTTTTTTGGCTGATAATCCACGAAGCATTTTACTACGTTTAGCCCTTACGTTTTTCGGTACAACCCCAGCCATTTCAGCAGCCTTTGTATTGGCTCTTTCGGAATAGGTGAAAACGTGTAGGTAAGAGATATCAAGCTCATTCAAGTAATTGTAGGTTTCCAAAAAACGTTCGTCAGTTTCACCTGGGAATCCTACGATGACATCCACACCAATGCAGGCATTCGGCATGGTTTTTTTGATACGATTGATTCTATTGGTATACAGCTTGGTCAAATACCTGCGACTCATCAATTTCAGCAAGGCATCACTTCCGGATTGAAGGGGTATGTGGAAATGCGGTACAAATGAGTTTGAAGTTGCTACAAAATCAATGGTCTCGTCTTTTAATAGGTTCGGTTCGATAGATGAAATACGCAACCGGTGAATTCCTTCCACCTTATCAAGGGCCTGAACCAAATCTAAAAAGGTATGTTCGTGTTTTTTATTCCCGAATTCCCCTTTGCCGTAATCACCGATATTCACACCAGTCAACACGATTTCTTTGATTCCTTGGGAAGCAATTTCCGATGCATTTTTCAAGACATTGGAAAGGGTATCACTTCTAGAAATTCCGCGAGCTAGTGGAATCGTACAGTAGGTGCACTTATAATCGCAACCATCTTGCACCTTTAGAAATGCTCTTGTTCGGTCTCCAATAGAGTAGGATCCCACATAGAAATTGGCATCTTCAATTTCACAAGAATGGACTTCACCAATATCATTTTTGGTAAGATCATTGATGTAACTGGTCACATTAAATTTTTCCGTTGCACCTAGTACCAAATCAACCCCATCAATGGAGGCCAATTCTTCTGGTTTTAATTGAGCATAACATCCAACCGCAATAAGAAAGGCTTCCGGATTGGTTTTCAAAGCTGATTTTACGATGGTTTTAAATCGTTTGTCAGCATTGTCAGTCACCGAACAGGTATTGATTACATAAATGTCTGCCTCTTGTGCAAAATCTACTCTTGAATACCCTTCATTTTCAAAATTCCTTGCAATGGTAGAGGTTTCCGAGAAGTTTAATTTGCATCCTAAAGTGTAAAAAGCGACTTTTTTATCTGCAATCATTCCTTTACTTTTATCCAAAGGCAAAAGTACAACATTCACATGATTTTTGAAACTGAACGCTTACTTGTTCGTCAACTTATCGAGTCAGATTTGGAAGGCTTTCACGAAATGCAGTCAGACCCTGAGGTTATGAAATATGTTGATGGCGAACCAAAATCCTTGTCCGAACATCAGAAAGAGCTTCAGGAGTTAATTGGTCTATATGCAAAACGGAATAATGAATTTATCATTTACGCAATTGAACGTAAATTAGATTATCAATTTGTTGGAACCGTGGCTTTGGTCAAAGATGATCATAGCAATGATGAGATCGGATATCGATTTTCTAAAAAATACTGGGGCCAGGGATTCGGATTTGAGATTGTTCAGGGTTTGGTTCGTTATTGTATTTCAATTTCAAAAGAGAAGTTAATCGCATACGTATCGCCCGAAAATAAAAGCTCAGAGCGAATTTTACAGAAAGTTGGATTTGTTCAAAAGGGTATAGAAGAGAAATCTGGGGATTTCATCTATGAATGGAGAATGGATGGCTAAAAGATTTAATATTCAAGAATTACCAGCTTATTTCAGCTACAATCGGATAATGGTCCGATAGCTTTTCGTCAATCACCTCAAAATGCTTTACTTCAGATTTAGCATCTGAAAAAATGAAGTCGATTCGCAATGGGAAGAAGTAGTTGAAGCTTTTTCCAAAGCCGTTGCCAGCTTCTAAAAAGGCATCTTTTTTATTCCCTCGCATTTTATCATACACCCACGAATAGGCCGTGTTGTTCATGTCGCCACAAACCAAAACTTTACCTTTCCAATCATTTTCATGAACCAAAAACTTCTCTGCTTGATACGCCTGTTCTTTGAATTTCTCGTTTAAGTTTTCAACAAGTCGTTTTGAGTCTTTTTCACCAAAGTTTTCTTCTTCTGGATTGATGCGTAAGGATTGTAAATGATAGTTATACAGTCTAACGGTATCATTATCGATTAATAAATCGGCAAAAATGATATTATTAGAAGTATTCTCAAGTTGTAAAGAGCCCGTTTTTAGAATCGGAAATTTGGAGAAAATGGCCATTCCGAATTTGTCGTTATTGCCCTTGGTTTTTATGAATTTGTGTTCATATTCGAAGTCTACAGCTTCTTTTTTACTGTATTCTTGAATGGCTAGAATATCGGGATTTGATTCCTTAATGAGGTTTGAAATTTTTTCAGGAATGTCTGTTTCTTTCGACCACTGATAGTGGTTAAACATTTTTACATTGTAACTCATCACTTTGATGGCATCTTCTTTCAATTCTTTTGTAGAAGTCATCATGTAAAGGGTGGTTAGAAATATCCAAGAAACAGATAAAATGGAGAAGGAGAGCAGCATTTGTCTTTTCATGGTCACCAACCAATACAAAAAGAAGGCAATGTTAATGAGAATCAAAAAGGGCACAAAAAGCGCAAAAATGGAAAAGAAAGGAAATATTTTAGGTGATAGCTCAGAAATGAAAAAACTAAAAAGCAACAATAATGCGGCAATCGTATTTATAAAATACAGAAGCTTATTAATGAGGGAGAGTTTTTTCATTGGTTCTACCTAGGTTAGTTCTTTCCTTGCTTGAATAAGAATTCTTTTTCAGATTCTGAAAGCGAATCGTAACCAGACTTACTAATTTTATCTAAGATCGAATCAATCTTTTTTTGGTTATCGTCTTTGTTATTCTGTTTTGGTGCCTTATATACCGTTCGCATGGGTTTCTTCTTCCGTTTGAACAAATTAAAAAAGGAATCAAAAATGTTTAGTTCTTTATTGCTAGCACTGTTCACATAGAGGAATCCGAATAAGGATCCGCCCAAATGCGCGAAATGTCCGCCTGCATTCGATCCTACCAATCCCAATAAATCAAAACCAATCCAAATCGCTGCAAACACCCAAAGTTTTACAAAACCGATAAGTGGGACTCGAAACTCAAAATTAGGAATGTATGTTGCGATTCCCATGAATATGGCAGATACACCTGCCGAAGATCCTACCAAGATTGAATTTGAATCTTTGAACAGCGGAAAGTAATTGTAGCTCAAAATAAAAAGTAATCCGCCGAAGAAAGTACCCAATAAATAAAAGGTTAGTAGTTGCTTCTGTGTGAAATAATCAATGAAGAGATTTCCAATGAAATACAGGGCAATCATATTGAACAGCAAGTGTATGAATCCTCCGTGAAGAAATCCGTAGGTTAAAATAGACCAAGGTTTGGTAAACCATTCATCCACAGAACTATCTAGGGCAAACCAGCTTGCCAGAAAACCTCCGTCAGCTCTATACAATCCAGAAAAAATACTGATCAATATTCCAATGGCAAAAATACCGAAGTTGACGTAAATCAACTTTTCAACGATGCTTCCTTGCTGAAATTTCAGCTTCATTTTATCCAATGCGTTCATCTTATCGTACTCTAAATTGATTGCTCTTCCAATACCAAGCGATTAAGAACCCGATTAATGCACCACCGATATGTGCGAAGTGCGCAATATTCCCGACAGAGTATCTCGTCATTCCGAAGAACAAGTCGAAAGCAATCAATACTGGAATAAAGTATTTGGCTGCAATCGGAATGGGTAAAAAGATCAACGCCAATTTTGCGTCTTTAAAATACAACCCAAAGGCCACTAAAACCCCGTAAATTGCTCCCGAAGCCCCGACAGCAGGAGTATTATACAATCGAACGATTTTATTGAACTCTTCTTGAGTAATGGAATTAACCACTCTTGGATCTGAAGTGCTACCGCTTTCGAGAATCGATGTAATTTCCGAGACATTCAATCCGAGGTTGATGAAGGTCTCATAAAGACCGCTAAATTGATAGTAGTCAACCAATGTGTAAATCAAACCTGCACCAATACCTGCGGAGAAGTAAAAGAATAAGAATTTCTTTTTACCCCACATCTGTTCCAAGGGTGTACCAAAGGCCCATAAACCATACATATTGAACAAAATATGGGCGAAGGATCCATGCATGAACATATGCGTTACGTATTGCCAAACTCCAAAATTGTCATTTTTAGGAAAGTGCAAGGCCAGGATATTCGTAAGGTCAACTTGGGTGAATTGCAATCCGAAGAACACAATTACGTTGATGATGATTAAATGCTTTATTGTATCGGTTAAACGTACCATTTACTTATTAAATAAATTATCGATTTCCTCTAAACCAATGGTTTTAAAGGTAAGTTTCCCAAATGGTGAGCTCGATGGTTCTTTGCAGCTAAACAGATTGTTTACAATGTTTTCTTGTTCCCTTCCTGATAGTTGCATACCCGTTTTCACAGCAAGGCTCTTTGCAAACGATTTGGCTATAAAATCTACATTACTGAAGCTCGCATTCGGAATTTCTAAATTGATGTTTTGCAAAAGTTCTTCAAAAACTATTCCTATTTTACTTTCCTGCAAAATTGACGGAATTCCGTTGATAATAATGCTTTCTTCCGTAATCTTATCAAAGGAGAATCCAACATTTTCCAACTCTGATTGGTACTGCTGTAAAGTGATGATCTCATGTGGTGCAAATGACAAATTCAAAGGAAATAAGAGCTGCTGACAGTTGATATCACTCATGGTCATTTTCTCTAAATACTCCTCATAAAGAATTCTTTGGTGTGCCGCATTTTGATGAATCAGTACGATACCTGATTTGATCGAGCTTACAATGTACTTCCTTTGTATTTGAAATGTTGTTGAAAGTTGCTCTTCAAAACTGTCATCGTCAAAAAGCTGTGCGTTTTGCAAGGATGAAGTCAAGTTATTTTCCAAATTCGTTTCAACGGTAAATTCATCCCTTTTTTCTCTTTTGTAAGGAAAGCTTATTTCCTTTTGAGGCCTTGTATTTGGTTGATCGGTAAATGGGTTGAAAGAAGGGTCTATTTCAATTTTTGGTAAACTATCAAAGGCCGATTTTGTCTTGAAATGATAAGGCGTATCCAAATTGGAATCTCTGTTGAAATCAAGCATCGGAGCAACGTTGTATTGCCCAAGACTGTGCTTCACCGCTGCCCTAAGCATGGCGTAGAGTGCCTTTTCGTTGTCGAACTTTATTTCCGTTTTCGTTGGATGGATATTGATATCGATACTTTGAGTCGGAACTTTGAGATATAAAAAGTAGGAGGGATACGCTCCATTTTCCAACAAGCCTTCAAATGCCGCTGTCACCGCGTGATTGAGGTAGGAGTTTTTTATGAATCGATCATTCACAAAAAAGAACTGCTCTCCACGTTTTCTTTTTGAAAATTCTGGTTTCGCAACAAATCCTTGAATGTTTAAAATATCCGTTTGTTCTTCTACAGGCACCAATTTTTCATTCATCTTAGATCCAAAAATGGAAACAATACGCTTTCGAAGATTGGATTTTTTTAGATGATAGATTTCATTATCGTTATGAAACAAGCTAAAGTTGATTGAAGGGTGGGCTAGAGCCACACGTTGAAATTCATCAATGATATGTCTGGTTTCAACAGTATTTGAATTTAAGAAATTTCTTCGAGCCGGAATATTGTAAAACAAATTCTTTACAGCTATGGAAGAACCTTTGCTTGAAGCCGTGAAATTTTGAGAGACAACTTTGCTTCCTTCAATTTTAATATGCGTTCCGAGCTCTTGGTTTTCTTGCTTCGATTTCAACTCTACATGAGCAATGGCCGCAATAGAGGCTAGTGCTTCACCACGGAATCCTTTTGTGTGCAGATTGAACAAGTCCTCTGCCTTGTTGATTTTTGACGTGGCATGTCTTTCGAAACACATTCTGGCATCCGTCACACTCATCCCAATGCCATCATCGATTACTTGAATGAGCGTTTTGCCGGCATCAATCAAAATAAGTTTGATATTGGTAGCCTTTGCATCAATGCTATTTTCCAATAATTCTTTTACCACAGAGGCTGGTCTCTGAACGACCTCTCCCGCAGCGATTTGATTGGCCACGTGGTCTGGAAGTAACTGAATTATATCTGACATTAATTAGGAAGTAAAAATGGTTAAATCAAAATCAATGATGTATAAGAATACAAACACCAAAATTAATGTGATGATGACGATTGTTTTATTTAGACCATTCTCTCGGACACTCTGTAAATCGTCCATGGCATCATTAAATTTCCCTTTCAAGTTTTTCTTTTGAACCGTTTTACGATACTTATCGAGCTTGTGTTCTATTTTAAAAGGATTTCCTTCACCCTTGTAATAGCGTGGCTTGTAATCGAATTTTTTATTTGTTCTTTTGAGAAAACCCATGTGTTATAATGATTTCAGAAAAATGGATGACATGATTCAGAGGGAATCAAAATTAACCAAATACCAAGAATATTCAAATAAAATGAACCAAAAGAAATCTTAAAGTAAGTTGCTTTACAAAGAAGTGAAACCAATGCTTTCAGCGTTGGTTTTTCTGTTTTTAATGTCCGCCATTTTTAAGGCAGCAACTGCCGCTTCTACACCTTTGTTACCGAGCTTTCCACCAGAACGGTCAATGGATTGTTGTTTGGTGTTATCGGTCAAAACACAAAAGATTACAGGAACATCATAACGAAGGTTTAAATCCACAATACCCTTGGTAACGCCTTCACAAACGAAATCAAAATGCTTGGTTTCTCCTTGAATGACAGATCCGATTGCAATAACAGCATCGAGATTGTGGGTTTGTACCATTTTTTTGCAACCATACACCAATTCAAAACTACCAGGAACATCCCATCTCATGATGTTGTGTTCAATGACGCCACAATCGATAAGAGTTTCCTTGGCTCCAAGAAACATATTTTCTGTGATATCATTGTTCCATTCTGAAACAACAATACCAATATTCAGTTTCTCACCGCTTGGTAAGCTTGATTTATCGTAGTAAGATAGGTTGGTCGTTGCCATCTGACGCTACTTATTTAGCAGCAAATTTCGCAGCATTGATCAATTTTTCGATATCTCTACCTTGGTCAGATTTCGCATGATTCTCTTTAATTTCTGTAAAGAAAGATTCTGCTTTGCTGTATTCTTTTAACATCATGGCTGTTTGTCCAGCTTTGAATAAGAACATTGGTGTAGTAAAATCGTTGGTCGCTTTCTTAGCTGCTTGCGCATAGTAATCCATTGCATCTTCCAATTGGTCGATATCAGAGAAAGCATCCCCAATAGCACCTAAGGCAACAGGACCTAATATTTGATCGTCAGAATCGAATTTACTTAAATAGTCGATTCCGTTTTCGTAATCTTTTAAACGTAGGTAAGAAAGACCCGCATAATAGTTTGCCAAATTTCCTGCCTTAGTTCCACTGAATTTATCGGCGATGTCTAGAAATCCGTAGTTACCATCAGCACCTTCAAGACCAAGATTTAATAAAGAATCAATCCCAGAACCCGCAGTCGATGCTTCATCAAAATATTTTCTAGGGAAAGCCAATTCGTTAGAAGCTTCTAATTCATTTGGTTCAACGATAAACTTGTTATATGATAAATAGGCTAAGAAGATTGCCACCACAGCAATTAAACCATAAAACAACGGCTTTGAGTTCTGCTCAATCCACTTTTCTGACTTACTTGCCGTTTCATCAAGTGTATTTAATACCTCAGCCGTTTTGTATTTTGACTCGTCGATAAGATTTTCGTCTTTCTTATTCTTCGGTTTGTATCCTCTTTTCTTGTAAGTTGCCATCGTTTACTATGTAAATTTAGTGCGCAAAAATAGTTTTTTTAATTGGATTTTAAAAGCCTATGTTTTGCAAAATTTTCGATAATTTGCATCGGAATTTAAATTCCATCTTTGACGTGTATTTAAAAAAAATATCATTAGTCAATTTTAAAAATATTTCATCACAAACATTTGATTTTCAAGAGAAAATAAATTGTTTCGTGGGTTTTAATGGTGTAGGGAAGACCAATGTTCTAGATGCCATTTATTACCTATCCTACGCTAAAAGTTATTTTAATCCGGTGGCGGTTCAAAATGTCAAACATGGAGAAAACTTTTTTGTTATCGAAGGAGATTATGTTTTGAATGACAGAAACGAAAAAATTGTTTGTAGTCTTAAAAAGGGGCAAAAGAAAGTTTTAAAGAGGAACGGAAAGGCTTACGAGAAGTTCTCCGACCATTTTGGTCAGTTTCCTTTGGTGATTATTTCACCGGCTGACCGCAATTTGGTATTGGAAGGAAGTGAGGTTCGTAGAAAGTTTATAGACGGAGTTATTTCGCAGCAAAATAAGAGCTACCTGCAAGACCTTATTTCTTACAATAAGGTATTGAGTCAGCGGAATGCTTTGCTGAAATACTTTGCTGCCAACCGAACCTTTGATAAAGACAATTTAGACATTTACAACCATCAATTAATTAGTTTGGGTAATCGAATTTTTGAAGTTCGAAAGGATTTTTTAAAGGAGTTTATTCCAATTTTTGATGATAAATATCGCTTGGTATCTGGAGAGAAGGAGCATGTTGATTTGGTTTATAAAAGTCAGTTGTTTGAGTATTCCTTCGAAGATTTATTGAAAAAGAGTTTGGATAAAGACAAGGTACTGCAGTATACCACATCAGGAATTCATAAGGACGATTTGGTTTTTAATATCGGGAAATATCCAATCAAGAAGTTTGGTTCACAGGGTCAACAAAAATCCTTTTTGATAGCTTTAAAACTAGCTCAGTTTGATTTTATCAAAGCCCATACCCAGATTGTACCGATTTTATTGTTGGATGATATTTTTGATAAGCTTGATGAGGAAAGGGTCATGCACATCATCAATTTGGTAGATCAGGATGAATTTGGCCAAATATTTATTACAGATACACATAGTGATCGAACAGAGAATCTAATAAAGCAAAGCGATAGACCTTATCAACTCTTCAAGCTTGAAGTAGGAGGGATGGTAAATCAATAAAAAGATTATGGCGAAAAGAGAAAACGAATCACATTCCATCAAACACATCCTAGATGCTCTCATTTCTGAGGGGAAACTGAATAAGGGAATGCAAAAGATTCGAGTAGAGGAAGTTTGGCATTCGATTATGGGATCTGGAGTGAGTGCTTATACAAACTCAGTAGTTCTTCAAAACAAAACTTTAATAGTAAAATTATCGTCTTCCGTATTGCGAGAGGAACTAAGTTACGGTAAAGAGAAGATGATCCATTTGATCAATGAAAAAATGGGCGATACGGTCGTTACTAAATTGATATTATCATAAAAAAAAAGCCTCGCAACTGCGAGGCTTTTTATATTAGTTCTTCATTGACTTTTTAAACTTATCGAACTGATCGACTTGTTTTTTACCCCATGTATTGTTAGAGGTGTCAACATCTGCAGTTTCTAAATCTGGATCAACCACAATGCTCTTGATTTCTTGTGTAGATGAGAATACTCGCTTTACGCTCTTATCATTGTATCTCCATATTTGAGCAGGCATGGTTTGTCTTTCTTTGCTTCCATCAGCATAAGTTAACTCTACGATAATTGGCATTACCAATCCACCTGGTTTGTTAAACTCCACTGAATAGAAATATTGTGGTACTTCTTTACCATTTGCATAGGCATCCATTGCTGTAGCATTGGCATCCTCTTTTTTGTCTGTAATGTAAACCAAATCACCAAGGCTATCAAAATACGATTTGTACTGCTCCTTTAATTTAGCTACTCTTTCACTTGGCTTGTCCGTTAAGTACAATGGCTTCACTTCTTTGATACCAATGTCCGTCACATCAGTCGTATAGAACCATCCTCTCCAGAACCAGTCTAAATCCATTCCAGATGCATCTTCCATTGTTCTAAAGAAATCAGCAGGAGTTGGGTGTTTAAACATCCATCTCTGAGAATAAGTTCTGAAAGCATAATCAAACAATTCAGGACCCATAATGGTTTGTCTTAACATGTACAATCCAGCTGCAGGCTTTGTGTAGGCGTTTGGACCGAATTGCTTCACATAGTCTCCCTGAGACATGATTGGTGAAATGTTGCTTTGATCACCGCCCATGTAACGAACGATGTCTTTTGGTAAGTTTCCAGTGTTGAAATTTGGATCGTAATCCAATTCAGCCAAAATCTCCACGAATGAATTTAATCCTTCATCCATCCAAGTCCATTGTCTTTCATCAGAATTCACAATCATAGGGAAGAAGTTGTGACCTACCTCGTGTGTGATTACTCCAATCATTCCGTTTTTAACTCTTTCAGAGTAAGTTCCGTCTGGATTAGGTCTTCCGTAGTTAAAGCAAATCATTGGGTATTCCATACCTTGGTTCTTCGCGTGCACCGAAACTGCCTTCGGATAAGGATAATCGAAAGTTAATTTTGAGTACTCCTCTAAAGTATTTGCAACAACTCTTGTTGAATGCTCTTCCCATAATGGGTTTCCTTCTTTCGGATACAAAGAAGTAGCCATCACTGTTTTACCATTGATGTTTACAGCCATCGCATCCCAGATGTATTTTCTTGAAGTCGCAAAAGCGAAATCTCTTACATTGTAAGCCTTATAGTGCCAAGTTTTCGTTCCTGTAGCTCTACCTTTTTCATTCTTCTCAGCTTCTTCTTGAGTCACAATCATAACAGGATCTTTGAAAGATTTGGTAGCTCTTTCATATCGCTTCATCTGCTCTTTCGTAAGAACCTTCTTAGCATTTTGAAGATCTCCAGTTGCTTCCATGATGTGATCAGAAGGAACAGTAATCTTTACATCATAGTCACCAAATTCTAAAGCAAATTCTGAACGACCCCAAAACTGCATGTTCTGCCATCCTTCAACGTTATTATAAACGGCAAGTCTCGGAAAGAACTGTGCAATGGTGTAGTTGTTATTTCCGTCAGGGAAATCTTCAAATCCAGAACGACCACCATCTCTTACAGAATTATTGATTTTGTAGTTCCACTTAATTCTAAACTTAAACACACCACCCGGAGCCAAAGGCTCGTCTAGGTTGACTCTCATCATCGTTCTGTTAATGATGTAAGATTGTGGTTTACCGTTACTTTCTACTTTTTCGATGTTGAAACCAAACCCTTTGCCTTCTTTCATGTAGCTACTTTTGAAATTACTTGGTGACAACCAAGCTGCAGCCCCGCCTGAACGTGCTAAAGGAGTTTTAGAATCATCAGCTCTCATATTCTGATCAAGCTGAACCCATAAGTATTCTAAGTGATCTTTGGAGTTATTGGTGTAAGTGATTTTCTCATCACCATAAATTTTATTGTTTGCTTCGTCTAACTTAATTAACATTTCGTAATCTACCTTTTGTTGGGTGTATTGATTACCTGGTGCACCAGAAGCCGTTCTTTGATCGTTAGGCGTTGGTAACACGTCTTTCATTTGACGAAATTTGTTTTGGTCGGTATGACCTTGCTGGGTTTCCTTTTTCTTAGCATTTTGCTGTGCATAGGAAGTTCCTACGACTAAAAAAAGCGACAAAACCGCAATTGTGAGTTTTTTCATTTGAGTGTGATTTGATTAAAACTGGCCTAAAATACTAATTTGAGGGGAAGAGGGTGGTTGTGTTAAAAAAAATTAACAAAGGTTTATAAAAAAAGAGCAACTTCCGTTGCTCTTTGTATTTCTAACCTTTTATTTTCTTCTTGAATTTCGAAAATTGATCTTCGTCTTTTGGTGGCCAGCTGTTGTTACTTGTATCTACGTCAGCTGTTTCTAAATCCGGATCTATTTCAATCTTCTTGATTTGTTTTGAAGAACTGAACACTTTGGTTACTTCTTTGTCATTGTATCTCCAAATTTCGGCCGGATACATTTTTCGTTCTTTAGAACCATCGTTATAAGTGAATTCAACAATAATTGGCATTACCAATCCACCTGGTTTTTTATAGGTAATTTCGTAATGGTACTTATCTTGATTTTTTT
>CAYFJL010000019.1:0-30797 GCA_964343335.1 uncultured Polaribacter sp.
AGGAAGTGAAGGTCTCAAAGAAAACTTTGGAACAATTGCTCCCCATTATCGAAAGAACGATCCAAACATTTTATTAGCCTATCTAGGCAAACTTCCACCATTTTTTGACTGTTTTTCCATAACCATAGCCATACTTGCCTCCGTAACCCAATTCAGATTGCTTAACATTGTTGACCACAAATGAAAGTCCTTTTAGCTTTCCTTCCTTTTTAAGTTTAAGCGGAAATTCCAGTACTTTTTTCTCCGTACCCCCTGCTTTAACCACATATAAGATTTGGCTTGCATACTCGCTTATCAACAATGTGTCGGTAACTACCATCAAAGGAGCTGTATCCACAATAACATAGTCATAAAGCTGTGATACCCTCTCAAAAAGCTCCTCCATCCTATTGCTCATCAATAATTCTGTAGGGTTGGGTGGAATTTTTCCAGAAAAAATAATGTCTATGGAGTTTTCATTTACTTGAGAAGAATTGGTAATGTCCTGTATATTTAGACTAGGGTCAACGATATATTCGGTCAAGCCCGCTTTAGTACTTCTTCGAGGCTTGGTCTTGGGTCCTATTGGGGTGGAATCATCAGAGAAAAAATCATAAAGTTTAGGGTTTCTGATGTCTGCACCAATAAGTAGCACCCTTTTTCCCGTATTTGCATATATCGCAGCAAGGTTGGAGGATGTAAACGTTTTCCCTTCCCCTGGCACGCTTGAGGTTATGAAAAAAATATTGTTGGGAACGGTTTTATTTGACCGCTGTATATAATTAAGGTTTGTTCTTAAAATTCGAAGTGATTCCGCCAAAACGGACCTATCCTCCTTTTTCACCAACCTTGCATCCTTTTTTCCTAGTTTAGGAATCTCTACAATTACTGGGATATCGCCGGCAATTTTTTCCAAATCCAATTTATTGTGGATTTTATTGTCAAGTAAATCCTTGATATATATTATGGAAAAGGGTATCAATACACCAAGAATGATGGCTGCTAAAAAAACAATTGACTTTTTTGGAGATACTGGGAATTTACTCAAAAGATATGCCCTATCAATAACTTTGGACTTGGGTGAAGCAGATGCAAATGTAATCTGAGACTCCTCACGTTTCTGTAATAAATACAGATATAGTGATTCCGTTGTTTGTTGTTGGCGTGTTATATCGCGTAGTGCACGTTCATTTTTAGGAACAGAATAGATTCGAGAATTTATACTGGACAATTGGTTGCTCAGGCTATTAACTTGAAGCGATAGATTATTGGTGACACTGTTCAAACTTGATTTCATACTACGCTTCAAACCGTCCAACTGTTGGTCTAGATTAACTATGATCGGGTTTTTCTCATTCGAACTTTCCAAAAGTCTTTTTCGCTCCAAGGCCAATTCATTGTACCGAGCGGTTGTGTTAGCAATCGTCTGATCGGCCAAGCCCACATTGGCCGGTAGCAACTCGTACCCATCTTGACTGTCAATAAAATCTTTCATGGAGGAAGCTATATCAAGTTGAACAGATGCTTCCTGCAGTTCTTGCTGATTAGCTGCTCCAATTTCCAAATTTACATTTGTTTGAGAGGCAATATCAGCTATGCCCCTGCCGGCTTTGAATTCTTCTGCACTCTGGTCTACTGTGGACAAGTCCCCATATATTTCGGCTATTCGTTCATTGATAAAATTTGAGGTCCTATCAGCAATTGCCTTTTTATCATCAACGGCATTCTGATTGTACTTATTGATCAAGGTGTTAATGACATCCTTTCCTCTTTTCTTTATAGGTTCATTTAGAGTTATTGAAATTATATTGGAAAATTCTGCAGTAACTTTTATCACTATATTCTGTTGATAGTATTCTGCCATAGTTGCCAATGGACTGACTTTGACCTGATAGTCCCTTCCGCTATAGGACTCCATATCCAATGAGCCATTGGGAGTTATAATTAAATCACCCAAGGGTGAAGGTATCGCTTTTCCAAATGAATACTCCTTAAATATTTCGTTCTCAACATTGGCAAATTGAAACTTGGTACTCGAAATCAATCTAATGTAGAATTCGTGGTCGGTCTTTTGAACAAGGGAATCTGGTCCCAAAAAATTGATATTAAATGGTGGGTTATCGTATAACTCTGTGTTTTTTATATTTCCAAGAGCTATAATTCTCTTATTTAATCCAAGTTCCTTGACCACCTCAATAAGGTTGGTTCTAGATTTAATGGTTTCTATTTCATCCAAAACATTATTTCCAGTCCCTCCCAAAATTCCTAAATCCGTGAATGCTCCCAGTTCTGAAGAAGAGTTTTGGTCTTCCAATATTTTGATCTTGGCGTTGATGGCATACTGTGGCACGGTATATCTTATGTACAAGAAGGCAAGAGTAATGGATAGAATAACTGAAACCACAAACCATTTCCAATTTTTTATGTACGGTTTGATTAGGTTACCTATGTCATTATTATCGGGGCTTATTTCCTTTTCAGTCTGCATATTGTAATTGCAATATTAATTTCGAGTGAGTAACAAAACAGTGGAGGTTATTAGCACAGATGCAATGGAAACATAAATTGAAGCTCTTGCATCAAGAGAAGTTTCCTTAATACCTGATTTGTTGGGTTCTACATAGACTACGTCGTTTTGGGTCAAATAGTAGACGGGGGATTTTATAATATCCTTGGAAGTCAAATCAATGCGGTAATACACTTTGGTGCCGTTAAAATCCCGAATAACCAAAACGTTGTTTCTAACACCTCGCAATGTCAAATCGCCTGCAAGTCCCAAAGCTTCCAAAATAGTTATTTGTTCTCCATTTACTGGATAGGTACCAGGTTTCAGCACCTCTCCCAAAACGGTTACCGTAAAATTGCGCAATCTTATATTTATGATTGGATCTTTAAGGTAAACTGATAGCCGTTCTCTCAATAGAACACGTAACTCCTCTGGGGAAAGTCCTTCAATTTTAAGTTTTCCAATAACTGGAAAATCAATTTCTCCCGCCTGATCTACCAAATAATCTACTTGTTCGGCTCGAAAACCTCCTTCAGAGGCTCCTCTATACAAGTTAAAAGGGGTACTGGCCTCTGGATTCAAAGAAGATACATGAATGGAAACCAAATCATCGACCTTAAACCTGGAAACAAACGTATTATCATTCACCAAAGTTTCAAAGTTTCCTGTATCTTGAAAATATACAACATCCTTTCTGGAAGCACAGGATGAAAACAAAAGCAAAATATAGATAAATATTACGCTGACGAATAATATCGAAGTGTTTTTTTTCATGATAAAAATGAGTGTTAATCTATTTAATTTAATGTGCTAGGGTACTTTTCCTGAATTTTGGACTTGCCTTCAAAACTACCGTTTTCTTTCTTATCCAATTTGCAAAAATCCGAATTATTGGAAATATATTCGGGAACAATGTTTTTCATTAATTGAACTACATTATCCCTAAAGAAGAGATTGGAGATACACAGTTCATCTATCATGGTACGGACCTTCGAGTAATTTATCTCTCTTATCTTACTGATCATAATCTTGTCATGGTAAGTGGGCAATGTATTTTCACCGTTTGCCAAAAGCTCCTCATACAATTTCTCCCCAGGTCTTAGACCGGTAATTTTAATATCAATATCGTCGGGATAAGATAGTCCTGAAAGGCGAATCATGTTTTTGGCCAAATCCATAATCTTTACGGACTCTCCCATGTCAAAAATAAAAATTTCACCTCCTTTGCCCATAGCGCCAGCTTCCAAAACTAATTGGGAGGCTTCCGGAATGGTCATAAAATATCGTGTTATATCCTTATGGGTAACGGTCAGGGGGCCTCCCTTTTCTATTTGTTTTCTGAATAAGGGTATTACCGATCCATTGGACCCAAGCACATTTCCAAATCTAGTGGTTATGAACTTGGTTCTACCGTCCTGTTGTTTACAACTTATATACATTTCAGCAATTCGTTTGGTAGCTCCCATAATGTTGGTGGGATTGACTGCTTTATCGGTAGAAACAAAAACGAATTTTTCAACCTCATATTCAAGTGCAAGGTCCGCAATGGTTTTGGTACCCGCTACGTTAATCTTTATCGCTTCGTAGGGATTCTGCTCCATTAAAGGCACATGCTTGTAAGCCGCGGCATGGAAAATGCGATCCGGTTTATATTGATCGAACAAGACCCTCATTTTATTTTTATCCCTGATATCGCCTACAATAGGGACAAAATTAAAAAACCCCGTCTGTTTCAATTCCTGCTGTAAATCGTACAGTGCTGATTCAGCTTGGTCAATTACAATCAATGCACGGTAATTGTACTTACAGATTTGCCTTACCAGCTCACTTCCAATGGAACCAGCACCACCTGTGACCATGATTACCTTGTCGTCAAAATCCTTTACCACCTTACTGTTTCTAATCTCTATTGGTGGACGGTCCAATAAGTCCTCGATTTGAACTCTTTTTATTTGTGAAACCTTAAGTTCTCCATTGATCCAATCTTCAACCGGAGGAACAATTTTCACTTTTACAGGTAGATCTACAATTTCATTGACCAATGTTCTCAACTGTTTTGGGCTAATGTTCTGGATGGAGAAGATTACTTCAGATATATTGTTGAACCTGACAAAATCTTCGTTAAGAATAGTTTTGTCATAAACTTTTACCCCGTTGATCTGTTTTCCTACTTTTTGAAGATTATTGTCAACAAAGCCCACTACCTTAACTCCCATTTTGGAGTGGTTCGTCAAGGTGTTATAGGTAATGATCCCAGATTCGCCAGCACCATATATGATCAGATTTTTAGAAGGTGCCTGTCCTCTTTTCATCAAACTTTCGTAGGCAATCTTAAACACTAGTCTTGAGGCAGCCAAAGCGATAAAGGTCAGAAGACTATTGATTATAATAATGGATAGAGGAATGGTAAAGCCGTCAACAAAGTCCAAATATCTATTCAACATAACAACTGTTATGGCGCCGATACTAGCCAAACAAACAGCGTTGAAAATGGCATAAACATCCTTTATTCCAGTATGCCGAACAACACCTTTATAACTTCCTGAAATCAAAAAAGAGAATAAGAACAATAGGATAACAATAGGAAGCTGGACCCTTAAACGTCCTACATCAAAGTTAAAACTAAGGTTAAATCTTATAAAGTAGGCAAGCACAAAGCAGCAGGAAACGATTGCCAAATCAATGGCAAGCACTGTCCATTTTGAAGCGTATCTCCTTCCTCTTGCGTACAAAAAATCACTTATCATCTGATTGCATTTTTAATGATTCCACAAATTCTCTTCATGTCATCTTGGGATAAATCCGAACCACTTGGCAAGCATAGCCCTCTATTGAACAGGTCTTCGCTGGTACCATCCACATAGCTTTTGCTTTTTTGGAATGATGGCTGTAAATGCATCGGTTTCCACAAAGGCCTAGATTCGATGTTTTCATTTTCCAAAGACATCCGGATTTGCTCCCTTTTAGCAAACGATGGCGTCAATATACAGGTGAGCCATCTATTGGATCGACAGTGTTCGGGCTCTGGCAAGAATGAAATTTCAGATAAGCCCGATAAGTTCTCTCTGTAAAAAGTATAATTTCTTCTTCTAGCTTCTACCCTATCCTGAATCACTTCCATTTGACCTCTACCAATTCCCGCCAAAACATTGCTCATTCTATAATTATATCCGATACGGGAATGTTGATAGTGCGGAGCATTGTCCCTGGCCTGCGTAGCGAGAAATACAGCTTTTTCTTTTGTGCTTTGGTACTTGCACAACAAAGCACCACCACCAGAGGTAGTAATGATTTTGTTGCCATTAAAGGATAAAATCCCAAAATCACCAAAGCTGCCACAATTGAAGCCCCTGTACGAACTTCCCAATGCTTCTGCACTATCCTCAATCACGGGAATTTCAAATTCCTTGGCTACTGCATGTACTTCGTTTACCTTATATGGTACTCCATATAGGTGAACTGCTACGATGGCTTTAGGTTTTTTTCCATTAGCTAACCTATCTTCAATCGCTTTCCTTAAAAGTACAGGGCTGATGTTCCATGTATCCGTTTCACTATCAACAAAAACAGGGTTCGCCCCCAGATAAGTTATGGGGTTAGCGGATGCAGCAAAAGTAAAACTCTGACAAATCACCTCGTCTCCTTGCCCAACACCTAGCAGTTCAAGTGAAAGGTGAATAGCAGCGGTGCCCGAACTCAGGCAGGCTGCATTTGTATTGTTACCAACATATTCTTCAATGGATTTTTCAAATTGTTGAACATTGGGCCCCAGTGGCGCTATCCAATTGGAATCAAAAGCCTCCTTAACATAGGTTTGTTCATTTCCGCCCATATGGGGAGGGGATAACCAAATTTTTTTAAGTACGGTGGTTTCCATTTTCAGTTTTGGGTTGATTTAAGTAGATGAGAAGTTATTTCTCAGAAGTAAAAGTAATCGTAATCTTTGCTGCTGCTACTATTTCTTGCCACTATTCGCCGAAGGAAAAAAATAATCGATTAAGTGCCCTTTGCAACCAATGTTATCTTGATTTTGAATCAATTTGTCGACTTCAAAGGTCTTTTTGGCGTCCCAAAATCAAATTAGGTCCAACATCCATAAGCGGTTAATAATTAAAACCATATACGAATTGGAAAAACCTTGATTCTTGAACAGAAAACTTGGTAAATTCTATTGTCTTCGTTCAGCAAGAAAATCTGAGCCCTCAAATAAAAGGCTCCAGAAATGATAATGTTTGAAAATAATTAATGTTGAATAGGGATCGTTAATCGAATATTTTTGTAGATAATCATTCTAACCTTGTTATCCATACCTTTTTTTCTTCATCTTTGCTTCTATCACCAAAGAGCCCATCTAATTGTATACTAAAATTCCTTGGTCTCTTGGTAATCATCAAACAATCCTAATTCACTATGAAAATTCTGGTAACGGGTGCCGCAGGTTTTATTGGTTTTCATGTCTCCAAAAAGCTGGTTGATTTGGGGCATACTGTTGTTGGACTTGATAATATTAATGACTATTATGATGTTAATCTCAAATTTGCGCGTTTAAAAGAATTAGGGATTGATAAAAAAGATGCTTCCAGAGAAAATTGTTTGACCGAAAGTTTCTTACATACATTTTTCAGGTTCGTAAAAATGGACTTATCAGATAAGAAAAATATTTCAGAGCTCTTTGAAAAGGAAAGGTTTGACATTGTTTGTAATTTGGCCGCTCAGGCTGGAGTTAGGTATAGCCTTCAGAACCCAGAAGCCTACATGGAGAGCAATATGGTCGGGTTTCTAAATATATTGGAGGGCTGTCGCTATAACCATGTAAAACACTTGGTCTTTGCAAGCAGCTCCAGCGTTTATGGCTTAAATAAAAAAGTTCCATTTGATACCAGTGACCCTGTAGACCATCCTATTAGTCTGTATGCGGCTTCCAAAAAGAGTAACGAGCTCATGGCTCACACATATAGCCATCTTTACGGATTTAGTACTACTGGACTTCGTTTCTTTACGGTCTATGGTCCTTGGGGTAGACCCGACATGGCCCTGTTTCTGTTTACCAAGGCGATTTTGAACGAAGAACCCATAAAAGTGTTTAACCATGGTCACTTGGAACGGGATTTCACCTATATCGATGATATCACCGAAGGTGTTGTAAGAATTATCGAAAAAGATACTACGGAAAGGAAAAAAAACGATCAACTTTACAAGCTTTACAATATTGGCAATAATAAATCAGTTAAACTCTTGGATTTTATAGAGCAAATAGAAAAAAGCCTAGGGATGCAAGCCATAAAGAACCATCTGCCTATGCAACCGGGCGATGTGGAAAGAACATGGGCCAACGTGGATGAATTGATAAAGGACTATGACTATAAGCCCAACACGCCCATTGCCATGGGAATTGCTAAATTTACCGAATGGTATAGAGACTTTTATAATGTTTAAAATCAATATGGTCACAGCCTTATTTTTGTAAGGCTGGACCCTAAATTATTTCTTCAGAAACCCTTTTAATCACTATTAAACATGAATTTAACAGTAATTGGTACTGGATATGTAGGCCTTGTAAGTGGCACCTGTTTTGCCGAAATGGGAAATACCGTGACCTGCATCGATGTGGATACAAACAAGATAGAAGGACTTAAAAATGGAGTCATTCCCATTTACGAGCCAGGCTTAGAGCCTATGGTCAAAAGAAACATTGAAAATAAGACCCTTCACTTCAGTACAAGCCTTAAAGACAATTTGAAAAATTGCGATGTAGCCTTTATTGCCGTGGGAACCCCAATGGGTGAGGATGGTTCCGCTGACCTTAAATATGTCTTGCAAGTGGCCAAAGAGATCGGGGCGCACATGTCTACCCCACTTATTGTAGTAGACAAATCGACTGTACCAGTGGGGACAGCGGATAAGGTCCGTGCAACCATTAAAGGAGAACTGGAAAAAAGAAATGCCGATATTGAATTCCATGTGGTTTCCAATCCGGAATTTTTAAAAGAAGGTGATGCCATAAACGATTTTCTTAAACCCGACAGGGTAGTCGTTGGATCTGACGATGAGAATGCGACCAAAATAATGCGCAATCTTTACTCCCCATTCTTTAGGAGCAGCATGGATCGTTTGATTACCATGGATGTAAGATCTGCAGAAATGACCAAATATGTTGCGAACGCTATGCTGGCGACGAAGATATCATTCATGAACGAGGTAGCCAACATCTGTGAACTTGTTGACGCCGATGTGAACAAAGTGAGAATTGGGATTGGATCGGACAGCCGCATAGGCTATAGCTTCATCTATCCTGGAAGTGGTTATGGTGGGTCATGTTTTCCAAAAGACGTGAAGGCGTTAAAAAAAACCGCCGAAGAGCATGGCTATACGCCAGAACTTATCAAAGCTGTGGAGGACGTCAACGATCGTCAAAAATTTGTTATTGCCAAAAAGATTACAAAAAAATACGGTGAGGACCTTAAAGGGCTCACATTTGCAGTTTGGGGACTTTCCTTTAAGCCAGGCACAGATGATATGCGTGAGGCGCCAGCGATATATATTATCAAAGAATTGACCAAAAGGGGCGCAAAAATAAATGCCTATGACCCCAAAGCTATGGACGAAGCACAGCATTTCTACCTCAAAGATGTTCCAAATATCACATATTTTACTGCAAAATATGCTGCTCTGGAGGGAGCAGATGCCATGATATTGCTTACCGAGTGGAAAGAATTTAGGGCTCCCGACTTTGGTGAAGTAAAAAAATTACTCAATTCTCCAATCATATTTGATGGTAGAAATCAATATGACCATGAAAAGATGGGGTCTATGGGATTTGAGTACTTTCAGATTGGAAAGAAATCATAAGAGCGTTAAAAGGAATCCGCATATTTATACAAAGTCAGACTTCGTTTTTTTTTGGACCGTCTTTTCTGATAAAAAAAATCCCAACAAGTTTTTTGTTGGGATTTTTTTTGGTCTATACACTCATAAAATTATTTACTCGGGTCAAGGGCTTGATAGGTTCCGTCAGGGCCTACCCATAACCTGTAATTATCGTAAAACACATCGCCTTGAGGCGCGAAAGAATCCGACCAGTAGGGCCCAATTTTTGGGGTAATTATCCCAGTAACCTCTTGACCATGCCTGGCATAACGGTAAGCAGTAGTACCGACGTGATCTACAATCTTCTCACCGTTTACCCAGATTTCTATAAAACCATCACTTCTTGGGTCAAAACCTAAGCTTCTAGCAAGCTCTGAAGTGTCAGGCCCCTGGTAATCTGCTCCAAACGCCCCCTTATAGTGGATGACAATATCAAGCCATTCACCCTCTGTGTAATCAAAGTATATTGATTCGGTATTTGATCCTGCCCCATTTGCGGGTCGCACGTCAACAGAGTTTACATCTGTTGGTATGCTGAAATATAATTTTCCATCTTCCTCGGCTTGTCTAAGGGAAATGGCATTAACCGTTTTACTGCTTCCATTAGATATTAATCTGTTTTGGATAATTATTCTACTTCTAGGCAATCTACTTTGAATATTAACAGAAACACCCATCCAATGCTCTCTAAAACTTAATGCGTCATCCCTACCAAGTTCATTTCTTGTTTTATCATTATTGTAGGCACCAAGCCATACAGCTCTGCCAGTACCATCACGTCCTGCTTTTAGCGGCGAATCTGGATGATCTGTGGTTCTAGGCATTCCATGGTCAACTTCCCAAAAGCTACCTGCAGGCGGATTTACACCGTTTTCTCCCCACTGGTCGGTTTCAAAGTCGGTAAAAAAAGTGATTTGCGCTGGTAAATCGGTTTTTGCTTCATCACTAAGAATCCTCGCACCTATATCTTCTAGGATTACATTTTTGATTTCAAAAATATCACCAACACCCTTACCTCCAAAAACTAAGTCGTTACCCGCTGGATTTCCATCGCCGTCGAATTCTAGGATGTAAGTGTCGAAGTTGCTCGTGATTTTTTCTTCAAAAATAGTTCCAAACCTTTGTCCGACCTGTAAAATATCGCTACCTGAAATTTGTCTAGCGGTAAAAGTTAACCTGTAGCGTCTTGTTTGGTAAAAGGACTGCGGGGATATTTCAGGATACTGAGCGGACCAATTGGGAAAATCAGAAGCAATATTACCGTTTGCAACAACTGTTAAAATGCCACCTGTGGCGGTACTACCATTTAAAAGCTCCCATTCATCGGAAGTTTCAAAGGTTCCATTTAACAATAAATTGATACCATCACCAGCAGTAGGAGATTTCGCTGAGTCGTCTTCACCTTCTCCATTGCCTCCATCAGAACCAACATTTTCTATGGGCTCTTTTTCAGGATCTTGGAGAACATATTCGTCAAATAAATCTGTATCCTTACTGCAAGAAGTAACTAAAAAAATACTACAAATAAAAAAAAACATTGCTGAGGGCTTTGGGGTATAACGTTTCATAACAAACAATAAATCAGAGGTTCTGTGTGCTTTAAATTGGATTTATCAAAAATATTTAGAATTCAATAATTATCGGCAAATGGCATCTGTTTTTCGATGAAATACCTATTTGACCTGTATTCTTAAACGTACAAAACCATGCTTTTGGATCTCAACCTTTTTTATATTCGACGAAATGCACTTTTCTTTAACATCTGGTTAGGGTTTTTAAGTGGGTATGATCTATTCTTATCAGCACTAATGAGATTTCAGTACTGACCGATATTGATGGAGTTTTTAACTCTTAGAGGCACGCTATGGTAAATATAATTACATAGTCTTCTCAGCGAATAAAATCTATGTCTAACGTTGTCCTAGCAAAATGGAGTGGGACTGGCTCAATAGAATTTATGAACCAATAAAATGGTTTGGGTGGTATTGTATTGCCTATTAAAAGAATGGAGCGATTCCTTCTTCCGGTTTTTGTTGGTAAGATTCCATTCAATAGCAAGGAGTATCAATGGGTCCTCAATTATCCCACAACTAACGTGATTTCGGTCAAGAAATTCAGAAGATGGGAAATCAAGCTTACATTGTTATCCTGATAGGGATGTTGGCTTTCTACAACATTTTTTTAATAGTAGATTCTAAATATTGTCCATACACAGAAGGTTTGAATTTTACCAAACCGACACATAATACGATTAATCCTATCGTGAATACTATAAACAAGGTAACATTGGTTTTTCCCAATAAATTGAATACATATTTATATGCAAAAATCAGTATGCCCAGATACAATCCCAGTTTCAACCCCTCCGCCAATGGCCTGTAAAAATATTCTCCGATAGACCCCTTGAAAACATTTTTTACCAAAACGATCATCATTACATAGTTGATAAAATGGCTTATGACAATTCCAATGGCAGCACCAATGATCCCGTAGAAATAGCCCAAAATACCGGAAAGCACCAGAATGATTGCAGTAAAAATATATTTGCGGGTAACATTTTTATAGACAAGACCTTTGGCCTTAATAACTTCATCTGTTGTTTTTCCTGCATTACTAAAAGTTAAAATGAGAAACATGATTTGCAGGGGCAAGACGGCTTCCGGCCAATTTGGGCCCATCAAAATTTGTACTATTTCAGCTGAAAAAAAAACCAGAAAAACCGTGGCGGGAATCATAATCGAGTTGCTGAACCCTAACCCGAACTTGTAAATTTTAATCAATCTTTCGTTCTCATCTTGGATTTCGGACATTACAGGGAACATCACCTGGTTCATAATCTTTGCAAGGAGTTCACTTGGAATTTCCTTTACCCTAGAGGTTCTCTCATAGACACCCAGAATATCCTGCGCAAAGAATTTTCCAAATATCAGATTTAGCCCATTCCTTGATAAAAAACTGCTAAACGACAACAGTACAATACCAAAACCAAAACCAAACAACTCACTGGCTTCCTTGTAATGGAATTTTAAACTGATTTTTATCGGTGCCAAATAAAATAAGGCCAGTGAACTTACTAAAGAAGCAACAAGGGTGGCCATAACCAGAGACCATACACCATAACCATTCATTGCTAAATAAACACCTGTACCATAACCAATTATATTTGAGACAATATTGACTATCGCGACTTGTCTAAAGAAGTAATTTTTAAAAAGTAAATTGGTGGAAATACTGCCCAACGCAAGCAATACGAGATTCAAAGAGGATACTTTAATCAAACTATCCAACCTAAGATCATCGTACGCTGAGGCAATGGACGGCGCAAGAATATACAAAGTAGCATATAGTACCAATCCAATAAGTACACTGGTTTGCAAGGCACCATTAATATGTTTGTTATTTATTTTTTTTCGTTGAATCAGTGCAGAGCCCATTCCTCCCATGACAAAAATATTACCAATGCCTATGAAAGCGTTGATAATAGCCATAAGACCATAGTCTTCCTTAAGTAAAAGCCTGGTCATGACGGAAAAATAAATAATCTGTAAAACATTCAGGGAAAGCACCGAAACTGACTGCCACTTACCTGCGTGCTTAATCTTGTTACTAAGGCTCATCCGATAGTGATATTAATTTCAGTGTAGTAATAATTTGGTTATCCTAACTTACCTTTGATAAAATTCAATATGCTGGAAGCACGTTCACTAATTTCAAAGTTCTTTGCGTGTTCCAAGGCATTATTTGACATTTCTGTTCTCTTTACCTCATCTTCAAGAATCGATTCGATAGCACTTTCTATTGCCGTAACGTCCAAGGGATCCACTAAGATGGAAAAAGAAGGATTACATTGATCCATTACTTCTGGAATATTTGAAGATACAACTGGTAATCCACATGCAATAGCCTCAGCGATGGCATTGCAGGATCCTTCCCTTTGCGTAGGGAGGACAAAAACATCAGCGGCCGAAAGTAACTCAGGGATTTTATAAGAAGGTACGCTATCATTAAAAACAACGGAAGGGCCCTGTGGTTCCTGAGGTCCCTTACCCATAAAAATTGACCCTACATTGTCCAAATTTTGAACGGCCTCCAATACTCTTAAAGGTCCCTTATGACCCATAAACCTGCCTACAAACGCAACAAGTTTACGGTTCATGGGCAACTTATATTTCTTTCTCATTTCTGCCTTATCCCTTTGATAAAACTTGGCAAAATCAACTGCATTGGGTTTCATTAATATTCTTTCCTGAGAAATACCAAAATCAATTAATTGACCTTTCAACTTATTGGAAACAGCAATAAAACCCTGTATTTGCCCAATGCTTTTTTTGAAATATTCCTTGGGGTACATCTTAGTCAAGCTTATAAGATCACTTTCCCCTATGGCAACGAATATAGGCTTTTTGTACTTTTTTAGGGCGTTTACCGCTATAACACCGTTCATCATAAAATGGGCATAAACAAAGTCAAATTCCAGATTATGTTTTTTAACGGTTCTCTGAATACCGTTAATCTGTGCTAACTCTGTGATTCTATAGGTGTTAAATGATCCTATCTGCAAATTGGATGCTGAAAAAACCTTTGGTCTGTAAACGGTACAATGCTCTTCGCCATATGTTTCAACTCTCTTTTGTTTTGATGATAAGACGTTTTGAGGGGATATAACAGTTACCTCATGCCCCTGCTTAAAAAATTGCTGTATCAAATTATAAACAAAAACACCCCTTCCCGGATGTTCTAAAGATGGATAATTATTGGATACTACCAATATTTTCATTGAGCTAATTTTTTTTGTTTAACATAAGATATGACATGGGCAGTTGAACCTATCAACACCGCAAAAAAGAACCAGAATAAAATTTTTCTTATACTTCCCCCTTGTTTAGACATATTAAATATGACTATTACAAATAAAACAAGGTTCAAGGACTCTCCAGTAGCTTTAAAATGAACAAAGAGCATTTTGGCCAGACGAAATAAAAAAATCATAAATAAAATTATTCCTGGTAGGCCAGCTGCAATAAAAACGTACAGAAAAATATTATGCGGCACCAAATAAATTCCTGAATACTGATACATCTTAGGTATAACACCTTCAAATCCCGCCCCGATGATAAGATTATCCTTAATTATGTCAAATGCAGCATCCCATAATACATTTCTCCCTGTATCCCCATCTTCTACTGTTTCCAGGAGGCGATCTGCCATTAATGGATTTGTTTCCAATAAGTAGGTTATCAGCAGTGTGGAACCAAATGCAGCAACAATTATCAGTATCCACTTATTTAGAACACTAGTCCTTCTAAAATAAAGCAAAACCGCAAGTCCCAAAAACATAGAGACAAAGGCTCCCCTTGAACCAGATGTAGCAACCAAACCAACAAATGGAATACAAATAGCGCCAATGACTATCAATCTTGTGAACGAGAATTTATTTATCAAACCAGAAATGGCAATCAGGAAAGCTAAAGCGGCCTTTGCTCCCATAACATTTGGGTTCTCGCCAAACAACAGTAATCTACCATGTTCATAGGTAACACCATTGCCCGTTGAAACCAAATAAAAGACTACAAGCATACTTGCAATGTAGCTGTTCAATATTATGGGTAAAGTTTTAGGTTTATGGTAAAGATGAGCGGCTATAAAAGTCATTAAAACAATAAGAAGAAGTGTTCTGTACTCATACGCATATCTCAATTCGGTTACATATTCTGAGTTTAAGGCAGAACAAACAAATCCAACCACCAGCATCAATATCAAAGGCGCTACAAATCTTTTAAAGGGTGCAAACTGGAAATTTCTTCCAATCAACGGAACCCAAGTTGCCAAATAAAGTATGGTTGTAATAAAAGTGACCGAAACCGTCCCGACTAATTGAAAAGGATCCCACTTCTCAAAAGTTACGGAAAACACTAGTAAAACTAGACAGCAATCATTCAGAAGGTTTAAAGTCCTTATCATAGTTTATTTGAGGGCGTTGGCAGGAGAACAAATTAAATTAAAATAATGTGGAAACTTTGAGTTAATAGATTAAATACTGATTTTTATCGAACAAAAGAAAACTTAATAGATAGAAACAACTTTGAAGGCAATATTCCAGATGAGTGCTGTATGTTTTTTCCTGTTAAAACATGCCTTTAAGAAACCCTTCTTGCGCAAGAATGAATATTTTATACTATTAATCTTGATAAACCGTTTTCTTATTAGTCATAACCTAGGCTATGTATTTCTCAACTATTGGTTGCACCATTGTAGCCTAAAGAAATTGCCTACGACCAACTAGCATAATAGATTAAATTTTTTTAACCTTTCAAACACTGATAGCGATAAATGAGACATTTGGATAAGCCTACAAAAAATGTTGCTTTAGTATATCCGTATTTTGCCCATTACAGATTACCGGTTATACGAGTACTTATCAAATCGCCCCAATTTCATTACACACTCATCTCGGACCCCATTTCTGGAAACGATATAAAAAAGATAAGTCCTGATTTGGCAATTAGAGATACCAAGGATGGAGGACTTGATTGGAAATTTGTCAAAAACAGATGGATCTATAAAGAAGCGCTGCTTTGGCAATCTGGATTGTTAAAACTCTTACGTGAAAAAAAATATGACGCTGTAATCTTTTTAGGCAATGCTTACTATCTTTCTACTTGGTTATCAATATTTTATCTTAAGTTAAAAGGTGAAAAAACATACATGTGGACCCACGGGGTAATTTCCAAAAAGAAGGGTTGGAAGTGGACGCTAAGGAAAGTATTTTATGGCTTAAGTGACGGAGTGCTTCTATACGGCCACAAAGCCAAAGAAGTTATGATAGAAAATGGCTTTCCAGAAAGAAAACTTCATGTTATTTACAACTCAACAGGAACTGTAGATGATCTCATCAAAAAAAATGAAGTCTCCATTCAAAGCAAGAACAAAACCAAAAAACAACTTTTTAAACATCCGGATTTACCTGTAATCATATTTGTGGGTAGGCTTACTTTTGTTAAAAAACTAGATCAAATTTTACAAGCTACTAAAGTATTGTTTGATGACAACTTCAAAATCAATGTGCTATTCGTTGGAGATGGCGAGGCCAGAAAAGATTTGGAAAACTTAGCCAAAACTCTTGGCCTATCTGATTATTGCCATTTTTATGGAGCCTGTTTTGAAGAACGAGAGCTTGAAAAATTATTTGCAATTAGCAACCTTTGCGTATCACCAGGAGAAGTGGGTTTAACAGCAATGTCCGCATTAGGCAATGGAATTCCTGTACTCTCGCATGACGACTTTAACTATCAAATGCCAGAGTATGAGGCTATCGAAGCTGGAGTAAATGGTTTATTATTTAAAAGAAATTCAATTCCTGATTTAGCATTGAAAATCAATCAATGGATTGTTGAAAACAGGGATATGCCTGAGGAATTAATAGCTCAAAATTGCAAAAAAATCATCAAGGAAAAGTATAATGCTGAGTATCAAGCCGAATTAATAAATAAAATTCTTTCTAAGGACTTGTAGGTTTAATACAAGATGATAAATATAGAGTCAAAATGAATTAGGTAAGAATGTTTTAATTGTGAAAAATTTGTATTTCTCAAACGACCCCAAACAAATTGTATTTGCGAACATCAGTTCAACCAATTTTTTGGATGTATTATCTGATTTCCTAGGCTTTTTAGTGATACCCTGATTAACTTTGCGCCTTAATATTAAAAATCCAATAACGCATTTTCCGCAATTTGAAAATTCTTAGACTTATAAATACGATTCAGAATATGGGTATGCGTTATACCCTATTTCGATTGTCTTACGAAATACAAAGGAAAACAGGTCTTATAAAATCTAGATTTCCAGCCAGGCCCGAATTCCAAAATTGTTCCTTAACCTTGGATGAATGGAGAAAAAACACTCCAAAATTTTTCTTCGAAACCAAGGAGGCCCTAAAAATTTCTAAGAATGAACATCCCCAATTGCAAGAGACATTTAACGAAATCCAAAATCACACGTACACCTTTTTTAGCAAAACAAAAATATCCTTGGGGGAGGACTTTGATTGGATTACAAATCCTATCACAGGATATAAATATGAATTAAAACACTGGTCTAAAATAGTGGACCTATCTAGAGAGGCTGGGGATATAAAGTTTGTTTGGGAGAAAGCTCGATTTTCTTTCTTATGTGACATTATTCGGTACGATTATCATTTTAACGTAGATTGTGCCGCATTGGTTTTTAGTGAAATCGAGTCCTTTTTAACCCATAACCCAATAAATCTAGGCCCAAACTATAGATGTAGCCAAGAAATAAGCTTACGGATTTTAAATTGGACATTTGCTCTGTACTACTACAAAAACTCAAAAGAATTAACCGAGAAAAGGTTCAAAACAATCATGAATGCCATCTATTGGCAATTACATCACGTTTATCATAATATCAACTTTTCCAGAATTGCGGTAAGGAACAACCATGCGTTGACCGAAACCCTTACCCTTTATTTAGGTGGTTTATTATTTCCTTTTTTACCTGATACTGATAAATGGTCCAAAAAAGGTAAGGCTTGGTTTCAAGAAGAAATTGCTTATCAGATATATGAAGATGGTGCTTTTCTGCAATTTTCCATGAATTATCATCGCGTAGTCATTCAATTGCTTACTTGGGGCATAAAACTTTCTGAACTCCATAACGATCCTTTCAGTACCATTGTATATGAAAGAGCCAAAAAATCACTTGCGTTTTTAAGGGAATGCCAAGATAAAATCAGTGGAAAACTCCCTAATTACGGAGCGAACGATGGTGCACTATTTTTTAAACTCACCAATGATGACTACCGAGTCTATACATCACAGTTAAATGATTTAAGTGCAGTCCTCTTTAATGAGGTCACTAAAAAAGACGAAAGTCAGGAATGGTATGGGGCCAACAGTTCAATGATAGTAGCCCATAAGCACAAAAATTTGTCGGCTTTTCCCTTAGGTGGAATTTTTGTAATTAACGACGGTTCAACAAAGACCCTTATCAAATGTGCTAAATACAAAGACAGACCAGGTGATGAAGATAATTTACACGTTGATATTTGGCTAGATGGTGAAAACTACATTTGGGACACAGGGTCATATAAATACAATACCACAAAAGAGAATAAAGCTTTTTTCTCAAGAACCCAAGGACATAATACAGTGGCTGTAGATGGTAAGGGCCAAATGTTAAAAGGAAGTAGGTTTATTTGGAATTATTGGACAAAAAAAGCTAAGGCCAACCTTTCAGACACCCCAAACTCATATGAATTTAATGGTCAATTTCAAGGATTTCCTGAGTTGGGAAATAAAATTATTCATGAAAGGGTCCTTAGAAAAGAGAAAGGCCAAAATAAATGGACTATCTTAGACTCAATCCAAAATACCGAAAACTTTACCGCCCAACTTTACTGGCATTTCAATCCAAGAACCTACAACCAAATAAATATTATTTGTAAAGATCGAAACGGAAGCCTTCTCAATCCAATTATTGAAGATAAATGGTCATCCAACTACTATGGCGAAAAAGAACCTTCAATAAGGCACACCTATATCTCAACAACTGGATTTGCAACAACTATTGAAATTATGAAAAAATGAAAATTTTATTGATACATCAATATTTTTTAGGTAAAAATAAAGGTGGAGGTGCCCGTTTTAATGAAATGACCAAAATTTGGGCGAATGAAGGACACGATATTACTGTTATCGCGGGAATGCTGGAAGGTTCCAAGAAAGTTGACCCACGGTACAAAGGAAAACTTTTTTATGTTGAAAAAGACTTTGATAAAAACACTGATGTTTATAGGTGTCATGTTTCAGAACAATATGATGTAAACTTTTTGGGAAGGTTATGGGCCTATTTTTCCTTCGTTTTTTCCAGCACCTGGGCCGGTTTGTTTTTGGTAAAAGGTAAATACGATGCCCTTGTGGTAACCTCTCCTCCACTTTTCGTTGGTATAACTGCTTACATCTTATCCAAGCTAAAAAGAATACCACTGATTTTTGAAGTTCGGGATTTATGGCCGGAATCTGCCATAGATACTGGGGTCATAAGTAACCCCGCTTTAATAAAGTTTTCTTATAAATTTGAATCTTTTATCTACAGAAATGCAAAACTGATCAATGTACTCACCCCTGCTTTTAGGGAGGCATTGATTGAGAAGGGAATCCCAAAAGAAAAAATCATTTATATTCCCAATGCCGCAGATTTTACCTTGGCAGAGAAGGTAGCTCAAAATTTTGATGCTGAAACATTTAGAAAGCAAGAAGGAATTGATGATAAGTTCGTTGTTACCTACATAGGTGCCCATGGCATTGCCAATCATCTAATACAACTCATTGATGCGGCCGAAAGACTTACCGATACCAATGTACTTATACAACTTATCGGAGGGGGGCCCACAAAGGAGAATTTAGTAGAAGAGGTAGAAAAACGTAAACTTAACAACGTAAGGTTTATTGGATTCGTAGATAAAGAAAAGGCCTTTAAGTATATACTTGCGTCTAATTTAGGAACCGCAGTTTTAAAAAAGGTCGATACCTTTAAAACTATTTATTCCAATAAAACCTTTGACTACATGTCCTGTAAAAAGCCGATTCTTTTGGCAATAGATGGTGTTTCCAGAAAGCTTATTGAAGATGCGCAATGTGGTGTTTTTGCGGAACCCGAAAATGCTGATGATATTGCAGAAAAAATTCGAAGTTACCTTCGTGGAGACCATAACATGGCCCAACAGGGGTTAAATGGATACAATCACGCAAAAGAATATTTTGATAGAAGTAAATTGGCTTTTAGCTATTTAAATGAAATTAAAAAAGTAGCCAACAAATAATATTAGTTATTGAATTATAAAAGCTAACCTGAAATAAACAAAAATACATTCCATGAAAAAGAAACTTTTAATCGTTTTTGGAACTCGACCAGAAGCTATAAAAATGGCTCCGTTGGTTAAAGCATTACAAAATGAACCGGGTTTTGACACAAAAGTTTGTGTAACCGCTCAGCATAGAGAAATGCTCGACCAAGTTCTGGACTTTTTTGATATCGTTCCCGAATATGATTTAAACCTCATGCGTCCAGGGCAGAATCTCTATGGTCTTACCGCTAACATAATTACTTCTTTACAGCCTGTCTTGGAGGACTTTGGTCCCGACTACGTATTTGTGCATGGTGATACTACTACAACCATGGGAACGAGTATTGCCGCCTTTTACTCGGGCGCCAAAATTTGTCATGTAGAAGCTGGATTAAGGACTTACAACAAACTGGCACCATTCCCAGAAGAAATAAATAGAACTATTACAGGGCATTTGGCTGATTATCATTTTGCACCGACCCAAAAATCCTCAAACAATCTGGTTAAGGAAAATATTAGCAAAGAAAATATATGCATAACCGGTAATACAGTGATAGATGCGCTTCTAACAAGTATAGAAAAGGTAAATAAGCTTGACGATCCAGAAATCATTGGTCTTAAGGAAATAATACAAAGTGATAAAATTATACTGGTTACTGGACATAGACGTGAAAATCATGGTGACGGCTTTATTCGAATTTGTGAAGCACTTAAAAATATTGCACTGGGCAATACGGATATCCAAATCATTTATCCAGTTCACTTAAATCCTAAAGTACAAAAACCAGTTAAGGAAATATTGGGAGATATTCCTAATATCTCGTTGGTCGACCCTTTAAGTTATCCCGCCTTCGTTTGGTTAATGAATAAATCTCATCTAATTATTACAGATAGTGGAGGTGTTCAAGAAGAGGCTCCTAGCTTGGGAAAACCAGTTCTTGTTATGAGAGATACCACGGAAAGACCTGAAGCTGTTGAAGCAGGCACTGTAATACTCGTTGGCACGGATAAAGAAAAGATTATTAAAGAAACAAATGAATTACTCAACAATGAAGATAAATATTCAAATATGAGTATGCTTCACAATCCTTATGGAGATGGACAGGCTTGTAGTAGAATAGTAGAATACATTAAAAATCTTTAAACAATGAAAAATCCAGAAGTAAATATTCTAGGTCTAGGTTATATTGGTTTGCCAACCGCTGCTCTAATAGCAAAAAATGGCACTCATGTACATGGGGTAGATATAAATCAAAGTGTCGTCGAAACCATCAATAATGGAAAAATTCACATTGTTGAGCCTGATTTAGGAGAAGCGGTTTCATATGCTGTTTCAAACGGGTTTTTAAAGGCAAGTACAGAGGCTACAAAGGCGAATACTTATTTGGTAGTGGTACCAACACCATTCAAAAACAATCATGAACCAGATATTTCGTTCGTTGAATCTGCCACCGAAAAAATTATTCCCTTATTAAAAAAGGGAGATCTGTATATCATTGAATCAACCTCTCCAGTAGGTACTACTGAAAAAATGATGCATCTAATCTATGAAAAAAGACCCGATTTAAAAGGAGAAGTTTTTATAGCTTACTGTCCAGAACGAGTATTACCAGGTAATGTTATGTACGAACTTGTGCATAATGATCGTGTCATAGGGGGAATAGATGACAAAAGCACTAAAAAAGCCGTAGAATTTTATCGAAAATATGTTACCGGAGAACTACACGAAACCAATGCCAGAACTGCTGAAATGTGCAAGTTGGTAGAAAATTCCTCCCGTGACGTACAGATAGCATTTGCCAATGAACTTTCTCTTATTTGTGATAAAGCTGATATCGATGTCTGGGAATTAATCAATTTGGCCAATAAACATCCACGAGTTAATATCCTGCAACCTGGATGTGGTGTTGGGGGACATTGTATCGCCGTAGACCCTTATTTCATAGTTGCTGAATACCCAATGGAATCCAGAATCATTGGAAAAGCCAGAGAAGTAAATAACTATAAATCTTTTTGGTGTGCCGAAAAAATTGTCTCGACCAAGCTAGAGTTTGAATTACGTCACAGGAGAAAACCTAAAATTGCTCTTTTAGGCTTGGCCTTTAAACCGGATATAGATGATTTAAGGGAGTCACCTGCCAAGTATATCGTTCAACGTGTTCTACAAGATTCCAATAATGAAGACTATTATATTGTTGAACCCAATATCGATAATCATAACGTGTTTAAACTTACGGACTATGCAGTTGCCGTTAAGGAAGCAGATATCATAGCTGTATTGGTCGCCCACAAGGAATTTAAACAACTAACCGGGCTAGAAGATAAGGTTGTTTTAGATTTTAGCGGAGCACTGAAAAAAAATTAGCTATCCTAAGTTCAATTTTTTAGAGATAAAGTGTAAAAAATAAGGCGGGTTAAGACCCGCCTTATTTTTTTATCCTCTTCTTAAACAAGTTGGGGTAAATTCAACTTTACTCTTAGATTTGGATTATTCCACTAAAGTATAGTTTTCAATGGATTCAAAAAAATCCTCCATGATGCTGTTCCTGTCAAAATCACCCCAAATTGTAACTTCTCTAGGATTAGCAGGTCTTTCTGTCCAAGAATCATTTTCATACAAAGGAGCAGGTATAACTTCTTTTTGGCCCCAGCCAGGTTCCTTTAAAATGGCTAGCGCAACTACATCAAACAAAGATCTTAACTCTTTTCCAATATTATTAAATAAATCAACGGAGTAATCGCCAAACCTTGAAAAAGAACCCCCATGCCTTCCTGTTATCGGAGTTGTCGCTAATGGGCCAAGCCCAGGCATTACATTATTTATTTCAGTAACCGTTGTGTTGACTTCAGAAGAGCCTTGCTGTGGACAACTCAATCTAACCGTGACAATATCCATTGGCATATCGCTGTTCAAGACAAAATTTGCAGCAGCCATATCACTTTCAAGGTTGTATTCATCGGCGCAAGGGTAATTTGTTCCAAGCCAAATAACCTTTGTTCTGTTAACTATTGTAGGATCCTTTAATATTGCCAAAGCAACGTTTGTCAACTTCCCAACTGCCACAATAATACATTCTTTGCTCTTGGTAGAAGCAATTATTTGGTTAACCGCTGCCTGGCCGTCAAAACTATTAGGATCAAATCCTGAGCTTATCGTACTATAATTTCCTTGGGCCCCCAAATGAACTGTTATGTCGTTTTGTAAATTGTATAATTGAAGTATTCTTGTTGCCTCGTCAAAGTCGTTTTGAATGCCACCTCCTGTCGGCGTAGAGTTGACGGTTAAGGCTTCTAGATTAAAAATATCGCCGTTTGACAAAAGATAGGCAAGCGCGTGTTGGTCATCGAGTTCGTTATTGGCGTCCGTATCAAAAATGATGTTAAGAGTTTGATTATCTCCACGAGTTGTCGAATCGGTGACTTCGTCATTTGGTGGGTCAATGTTTTCCTCAGAACCACCACCATCCTGGATACCTTCTTCATCGCCTTGCGAGTCTGCGATTTCTTCCTGATTTTGTGAATCTAGAACTTCTTCAGTTTCATCAATTTCCTCTTCAGAAAGAATTTCGAATAAATCTGTATCCTTACTACAGGAAGACGAAAAAATTAAAATACTACAAATGAGGAATAATAATACTTTGGGGCTTTGGATATAAAATTTCATGTAGTTGAATCAATTATGTCCTATAATATCAGGAATAGGGTTAAACAAAAATAATTAGACTTAAGCGGCCATCGATGAAATGTATATGTTTTTCGATGAAATACCAGTTCACGTCTCATACCAACGTTTAGAAGATAAGGTTTGGATGTCACAGGTCCTTTTATTCGATGAACTACCATGTTTTTTAACATTTGTATAGTCTTCCGTAGGATTCAACCCTTTATTTGTATTCTTTAGATGATTTACTGTGAAGAGATAGCCGAGCTTCGCCTGTTTTAAACCAGTGTTACCTTAAATTTGGGTTTATTTTTTTCCTGAAAAATAAATTAAGCTTTATAAAAGGTGGAATAGGGGCCAAAAAAACTGAAAGGAAATACTTATTCCTGTTATATAGAAAAGGTTTAAGTTTAACCAAAAATCGATATATCCTCTCGGGTCTTAGTACAAATAATTTTAAGGCTTCGAATGGTCTAATACCAATGGAGCCAACAGAATAATTAAGACCTACATTATTATTTCCCACGTTTTGATAAAACCCTTTGCTCAAATTATCCACAAAAGAAATTTGATCTTTACCTGCTTGTAGGTCGAGTTTTAATTTTAAATTAAAAATGTATTTGGAAACCAAGTCATCATCATATACCAAAGAAGAAATATTTTTTAGTAAGGTTGGATACTTTTTAAACATGTAATCCTGAAGTGTGCCAATAAAATTATCATAAATAAGTTTTTCCTCTTCTTTATGATATTCAACCGTGTATTTACTACCAGATGTATATCCCAGTGTGCTCCCGTGCGGAGCTGCTAGCAGTTGCTCATAAAGCTGACGGTTGGCCATAAGTATATCATCCAGGTACCCTTTAGAGGGATATACTGAAAACAATAGACCCCTTCTTGGAGTATCAGAGGTAATGTTATAAATCTCCTGAAGTCCTAAATAAAAACCCTCAACTTTAACCTTACCCTCAAAATAAGTATAAAGACATTCTTGCATGGTCCCCCCCCAACCTACATCCACCACACACATTCCATCGTCTTTATATTCAACTTGGAATGCCGCCAAATAAGCATCAAAATATTCCTTTTGCTTTATCCGATTTTCTTCATATAGACTATTAAACAGTTTGTTCTTAAGTAAAGAACTATATGCCTCGGATTCAAAAAAACTGGGTATTATCGTATCAGGGTCTACTTCTATTTGATCGGCCAATTCAATTACCTTCTTTTCCTCAAATAGAAATGACTTAAGAAATTGCCTTAAAGAAAAGTCATCATATTTAGAGCGCAAATGATCAAACTTTTCCTCACTTAGTTGTTTGTATGAAATTTGCATTGCCCCTTGACGGGATATTTTTAAATAATGAGTATCGATTTTGTTTTTAGGAAAAGCCACCTTATCCTGATATTCATCAAACAACTTTTTAAGAAAATGGCCTTCTCTGGCCAAAAAGAATAAGTTTTTGATGCCTCTACTCCTTGAAACCGAATATAGTCTTTCAATAAAGAAATGGAAAAGGATAAGATACTCCGAATATGGGTGTTTCTTTGAACTCAATTCACCTTCTAAAGAACTTAATGTTTTTTTAAAAGTCTTTTCTTCACTCCTTAAGCGTAATAATTTTTGTTTGATATTTTTGGTTCTTCGTTTTAAATGATAAGCATTTATTCCATGCAATTCGGCAAATTTCACATCACTAATCTGGTTATCGCCTATCATTAAAACTTGACCTGCATTTATTGAATGCTCCTTTAAAATCTTTTTGTATAAAATTCCTTTGTTCTCCTTACTTGCATTATAGGAGGCCGACACACAAATTTTATCATAAATAGAATAAATACCATGGAATTTCAAAAGGCGTTCCATGAGATGGGTGTTAAAGTGGAAATCGGAAACACAGAAGATTTTATAGCCTAGATCCTTTATGTGCTTTAATGTATTTATCATGTCAACGTTTAAATGTTGAACGTTCGATTCCGCATCGTAATCGGCTTCCAAAAAACACTCATAAAAAAAATCAAACGCTACACAAGAATCTAAACTAGCTATATTAATGAGTCTTTCATAAACTTCCCTGACAACAATTTCATAGGATACTTCAGATTCAAAAATATTTGATTTTTCAGCAATATACTTCAACGAGTCTGCTCTTATGGCGTAAATCTCGTCAATAGAGTTATTAAGCCCAACTTCTCTTTTTAAATTCTTTGCCCAGACTTTTAAGGTGTGGAGAGGGTGCACATTTCTGTGGACAATGGTATCGTAATAGTCACAAAATATATAGTTTATATCCTTGTTCCCTTCAACGCGGGCAATCAATTTTCTATCCATTGTTTTGGTCTTAAGACTACTGGTTAGTTATTTCCATTAAAGACGGTCATAGTATCGGAATCGCTGCTGTTCACCCCTTCTCGCTTGAATACCTTTACAACCGTTAGGGCCATTATTTTTAGGTCCAACAAAAAAGAAATATTTTCTACATAAAAAATATCCAATTCAAATTTTTCGCCCCAACTTATACTGTTTCTTCCATTAACCTGTGCCCAACCAGTAATTCCAGGTTTAACCATATGTCTCTTTCTTTGATGTTCAGAGTAAAGCGGCAAATAATTGACCATTAACGGTCGTGGTCCAACTAAACTCATATCCCCTTTTAAAACACTGAATAATTGTGGTATTTCATCCAAAGAATACTTCCTAATGTGCCGTCCAATATTCGTCATTCGCTGAAAGTCTGGTAGAAGTTTACCGTTTTCATCCTTTTTATCGTTCATTGTTTTGAATTTAAGGATGGTAAAAATTGTTTCGTCCTTGCCAGGTCTCTTCTGATAAAAAAATGGTTTCCCATCGTTAACTATTAATAATGAAATAGTGATTACCAGAAACAATGGAAATAACAGAACTATACCAAACAATGAAATTACAATATCAACTAATCGCTTAAAAAATGAAGGGTACATACATTTCAAATTTAACCATATACCAACTGTTTTAAATATTATCATAAATTTAATCCGCTCCCAAAAGTAAAAGAAAAGTGAAAAACGTATTTTTATATTTTTGTTCCTTGTGAGTGAACAGATTGTAAAAGTGGCTTACTAGAAAACCAAACGTTGAAACAATTGAAATATTTTGAATTGATCAACCAAATAAAAAAACTATGAATATTCTAATATCTTCAGTAGGAAGAAGAGTTTCCTTGGTCAGAGCTTTTAAAAAAGAGTTGATTCAACGTGTGCCCGAGGGAAAAGTATACGCCTCCGACGCAGAACCAAGTCTCGCCCCTGCATGTCATGTCGCTGACGGTTATTTTAAAGTACCTCGAATCAAGTATAAGGAATATATGGATGTTCTTTTAGAAAACTGTTTGGAAAAGAACATAAAATTAATAATTCCCACCATAGATACAGAATTAAAGACTTTCGCAGCTAATCAATCTAGGTTTAGAAAGATGGGTATTGAAATACTCATCTCAAATCGAGAAATCGTAGATATCTGCAGGGATAAACGGAAAATCCATTCTTTTTTTAAATCATATGGCATAAGGGTAGCCGAAGAATATGATAAGAAAAACTATCGACTACCAATGTTTTTAAAACCTTGGGATGGAAGCAGAAGTGTCGATACTTTTTTAATAAAAAAAGAATCTGATTTAAATGAATACCATTTTAATAACAATAAATTAATGTTTTTAGAATATTTAGATCATAGTGAATACGATGAGTATACGTGTGATCTTTATTATAATAAAAACCACAAATTAACATGCGTAGTCCCAAGAAAGCGGTTGGAAGTACGTGATGGTGAAGTAAATAAAGGATTAACCGAAAATAATCTGATTGTAGGCTTATTGAAGGACAAACTTGGCACTATCCCTGGCGCGCGTGGATGCCTAACGGCTCAGTTTTTTAAACACAAAAAAAATGATGCAGTGTATGGGATAGAGATCAATCCAAGATTTGGTGGAGGCTTTCCTTTAACATATTTGTCCGGAGCAAATTATCCAAAATGGATTATCGAGGAATATCTTTTTAATGAATCAAATCTTAACTTTTTTGATGGCTGGGAAAAAAATTTGTTAATGTTAAGGTATGACGATGAAATCTTGGTCCGCAACTATAAAGGTTAGTAGTGATAGTACTATTGTCTTTGATTTGGATGACACCCTATACAAAGAAATAGATTTCCTTAAATCAGCTTATTTGGAAATAGCTCAAGACCTTGATGAGAATGAATGGAAACTGCTATATATCCAAATGTTTTCCTTATATCGAAATGGTCAAAATGTTTTTGAATTCCTATCAAAAAAGTATGAAGTTGACATTGACTATTTACTATCCCGGTACAGGAACCATTTTCCAAAGATAAAATTATCCGAAGGTGCTTTGACTTTATTGGAGACCATTAAAAGAAAGAATGGCAAAATTGCCATTATCACAGATGGTAGAAGCATTACACAACGAAACAAAATTAATGCCCTAGGTATAACTAATTATCTTGATACGGTTCTAATTTCAGAGGAGTTAGGATTTTCCAAACCCTCTAAACAAGCATTTAACAAACTAGAAAATATCCACAAAAATTGTTCTTTCACCTATGTTGCTGATAATTTAAAAAAGGATTTTATTGCTCCCAACGCCCTAAATTGGGATAGTATTTATTTAATAGATGATGGTTTGAACATCCATGTGAGTCAGATCGATTCTTTAAATCCCAATAATTTGGCCAAGAAATATGTAAGCAGTTTAAATCAAATTAGAATAATTTAAAACCCTTTTTAGTTCCAGATATAAGCAGGGATATTTAAAGTTAGAATAATAACCTTAAATGAAACACTGTCGAAAGAAAAAGTTAAATTCCATCAAGACAAATCGAAAAATTACAAAAAAGCTTAACAGTAGCTTATCTGCAGCCCGGATTAATTAAATCAGAGTCAGCATTGGTAAATTCAAGAGTGGTGCCAACGTGTAGCCTTCCCTAAAAATAGGACAGCTTAAAATTAGAATTTTCTAACTTTAAATTTTAACTGTCACATGAAAAAAAGCAAGTTTACCGAGAGCCAGATCATTCGGGCACTTAAAGAGAACGAACAAGGTAGGAGCGTCGGGGAGATTTCCCGGGAGTTGGGGATCGACACCAGCACTTTCTATTATTGGCGGAAGAAGTACGGGGGCATGGAAGTGGCCCATATGAAGCGCTTGAAGGAACTCGAGGAGGAGAACCGCAAGCTAAAGCAGATGTACGCCGATGCCAGCCTTGATATCCGTATGCTCAAGGACGTACTGTCAAAAAAGTTCTAGGGCCTTCCGACAAGAAGCAGCGCGCCAAATACCTCCAGGAGGCCTATTCGGTATGTGTATCGCGTTCCTGCGGGGTACTGGACCTTGCGCGGTCAATGTGGTACTACCATAGCAGAAGGGACGACACCGAGGTGATCGACGCCCTTTCCAGGCTAGCCGAAGAGCTGCCGACAAGGGGATTCGAGGTATATTACAAGCGTTTGCGTCGCGAAGGCCACAACTGGAACAGGAAACGGGTGCTGAGGGTCTACAGGTCCATGAACCTAAAACTCAGGAGGAAGCACAAGAAGAGGCTTCCCGCGAGGACAAAGAACCCATTGGAGGCCCCGATGGAGATCAACGAGGTCTGGAGCATGGACTTTATGGCCGATGTACTGTCCGATGGAAGGAAGATAAGGGTGTTCAATGTCATGGACGATTGCAACCGGGAGGCCCTGGCCATGGACGTGGGGCTTAACTATCCGGCGATAAGGGTCGTGGAGACCTTATCACAATTGGGGGAAGAGATAGGCCTGCCAAAGACCATACGCTGCGACAACGGTCCGGAGTTCATATCCAAGGCACTATCGCAATGGTGCAAGGCCAAACGTGTCGAGCTCCAGTTCATCCAGCCCGGCAAGCCCATGCAGAACGGATATATGGAACGCCTGAACAGGTTCTACAGGGAAGATGTGCTCGATGCCTATTGGTTCAACGACCTGCACCAAGTAAGGGCGCTGACCCAAAAATGGATGGAGGATTACAATACAGGGCATCCCCATTCATCCATCGGGGATATGCCGCCCAGGGAATACAAGAACCGTTTCGGGGAAGAATTCTTCCCCGAAACAGACGACATTAATGATAATTTTATGAATTTAGCGATGTCCTAAAAGGGGTAAGGCTACATCACTTCCTCTTATCCCCAGCCCCTTTATCAAAAGCAATCAAATTAAACAGTTCACGCATACGGCTACGGACACGGTTGCCATAACGTTCTTCCAATTCTTCAGCATTTAAGTTTGTAGTGGCGTGAGTCTTAATTTTTCGTTTGGTAGTAAGATAGAGTTCGTAACGGGATAACAGGACTTCGCCCATCACGTTCAAATCCTTTCCATAAAATCGTCCAGATGGTTCTACACCCAAATCATCAAAACAATAGAACTTGGTATTGCCATATTCTTCCACAGTTTTAAAACCTAAGTGGTTAAAACTAAAGGTCACATTCCGGCAGGGAATCATTTCATAGGGGCGTTGCAGAGGAACAATGTGTCGCAACAGTTTCATTAAACTGGTTTTGCCACAGCCAATGGGTCCAGAAAGTAAGATACCTTTATCAATATCAATTCCATATTTTTCGCAATTATCTTTATCCTTGATGAAATACGAGCATAGCTTCAGTAGAATATTCTTATCCTCATCATAAATCCTGAACTTTTTCCCGAACAATAATTTGCCTTTGGCATTCAGGTAAATGAGAATTTTGGGGAAATCGTACAGGACACTTTTTCCATCAAATTTCCCCAGCGAATATTCCACGCCACCTTCAGTAATTTTAGAGGGGTTGTCCATAGTCCTTGTGTTTAGTGGTTCGCAAGTTGTCCTTGATTTGGGACGCTTGTTTTTTGTTTGGTTTG
>CAYFJL010000020.1:0-29531 GCA_964343335.1 uncultured Polaribacter sp.
GCAATTCGAAATTCAGGTAAATCGTAAGAATAATCGGCTAACTTCATTCTTCTTTGTGGTTTTCTTATGGATTTTACCGCTGTTGATGACGGTACTGTTTTTTCGAGTTATAAATGTTCTGAAGCTCTATGCAAGATACAGGATAATGACCAAAAAATAAATGGAATTGTTATATAAATCTACGAAATCGGTGTAATGAAAAACCGAGAATTCCATTCAAGAAACCTAGTCTTTGTAGACATCGGCTTGGCGTAATTCTCCCAAGTTTTTTGCACCTACTTGCACCATGTTATTCTTGAGGTCGTCAATTAAAATGTTTGCAATATGATCTCCCCCTAATTTACCTAAACCGGATACTCCCATGATGAAAGGACGACCAGCAAGTACGAAATCAGCACCTAGATACAAGGCTTTCATGGCATCTAAGCCAGAACGTATACCGCTGTCAAAGAGAATGGGAATTTTGCCTTTAATGACTTTTACAATTTCGGGGAGTGCTTCAAAAGCGCTAATGGCTCCGTCGAATTGTCGACCTCCATGGTTTGAAACATAGATTCCGTCTAATCCGATTTCCAAGGCTTTTTTTGCATCTTTTGGATGTAAAACTCCTTTGAGAACAACAGGTTCTTTCCATTGTTCTTTTACGCGTTTGCAATAGTCCCAATCAAGAGTTCCTCCCAATCGGTTACCTACAAATCCACTGGTAAATTTCATATCCTTTGTATTGGTGTAGTGTTCCACTGTGCGAAGTCTTGGGAGTCCGCGTTTGATGGTTTCCCATGCCCACGTAGGGTGTGTAATTCCGTCCCAAAGGAGTTTTGAAGTGATTTTCGGTGGTATGGCAAGTCCGGCTTTTTTACTTCGTTCCCTACGACTTGCCATGGGTACATCGGCTGTAATTACCAAAGTTGAGAATCCTGATTCTTTAGCTCGTTGGAGCAGAGAATCACAGACGTCTATGTCTTTAGGCGGGTAGAGCTGAAACCATCCGTTGTCGCCAACCAGGGGACCAATGGTTTCGGGTGTTTCGGTAGCTACTGTGCTTAAACAAAAGGGAATATTCTTCCGATTAGCTGTTGTGGCCAAATACTGTTCGACCTTAGGCCACATCAATCCTGTTAATCCTACTGGAGCAATTCCAATGGGTGCGGCGTATTTCTGGCCAAACAAAGTCGTTAATACATCTGCGTTGAATTCACCTTTGCAAAATTTCGGAATGAAACGTAAGTTCTGGAAACTTGATTTGTTTCTACGCAGTAAATCTTCCTTTCCGGTTCCGGAATCCAAATATTCCCAGGCTACTTTCGGAATCCTTCGCTGAGCTTTTTCAGCAACATCAGTAACCCTCGGGTAACGATTGGCTAAATGTTGCATTTGTTGCTCGTAGTTCATCGGGAGACGTGTTGTGAATTATACCAACAAATATTAATTATCGAGGATGCCTTCTAATTCATTCATTCCAGTCATTTGCCAGTGACCTAAGGAAATTGGAATGTTTCCAATGCTGTTCAAGGTGTCAAAGAAGTTCTTTGGAATAAAGGTCTTCCCTTCCAACTCTAAGAGCCTTGTGTATTCTGCCATGGTGTTTTCCAACAAATACTTACCTGTAATATAACTAGTTCCATAACCAGGTTGACGTAAATACAGATGTTGTTCAAAAATCAGTAGTTCTTTTTCGGTTTTCATCCATCCGCGTGGTGTGTATTCACTATGAATTCCGCCTGCTTCTTCCATGGTCATTTCATTGGCATGTGCATACAAGGACCCTAGTCCTCTCGCTGCTCGCTGCGCAATCATGATGTATACAATTTCCTTGGTTCTTGGACTATCATCAAACCATCCAGCTTGCATAAACATTTCTTCAACAGCTGTTGCAGTTCCTTCGTTTCGCGAATCGAAGATATTGTATAGTAATGGTCCTCTTCTGATTTCACTTTTATGTGGTTCGTTCTCCATGCGAGCCAATTCAAACCAATGATAGAAATGGGCAAACAAAGGTCTTGGATCGTAGTGCTGTCCAATTCTGAAAAAGTTTCGCTTTTCCTTCGGAATGAATTCACCCAACTGAGCTCGTAGTGCAGGCTCCAAATAAGGCTTCATGGTCAAAATGTCTTGCTTCTCTAGAAACTTCATCATGCTTTTTGCAGCTTCATCAGCCATTTTATCATAGGCTTCTGGGGAATCAGCATCCTTTAGTTGTGGGATGTTTCGATTTCGATGCTCTTCCAATTTTAATGAAGACCATGCTCTTGCCAATTCTCTTTTTAAGATCATTACTTCATCATCCCAAGTAAGCGGAACTAGATGTACGTTTTGCAAATACCATGTGTAGTTTTCTTTCCCGATTCCAGATGGACCCGTTTTTGTTTTCGATTGCTCTTTTAACCAAGCAACCAGGTCTGTTGTTGAGTCAATGGCTTCGTCAATAACTGCAAGTAAGTCTGAATCCTTCGATACGCCTACCTTACTTTTGATACCCTCTAAAACTGTGGCCTGAGTTTCTATATCCCGAATTCCAGCGATCCATAAATCACGCGCATTTCCAGTTAGGTTTTGTTTGGCCTGATTGTTTAAAGGCTGGATTACCTTTAAGTCTTTGATTAGCCTTTCTCTTTCTGAATCAGACAGAGGAAATTTGTAGGTCCACAGTTCTGTGGTCCCATGATGGGTCGGACCTTCATGCGCAGGAACATCACTTTTGTAGGTCCAAACCGTTTTGTAATAGGCCGGATCACGAACCCAAGGTTGAAGGATACGATTGTTAAAGTCATACCCATTCATTTCAGCCCATACAATCATCCAATCTACTTTATTTTCAATAGACCAATTGGCAGTATCTATGCTTTGTAGCTTTTGCTGTAGTTCTTTGAATTCAGGCTGGCGCTTGGCAAATGTTTCTTTTGTGTAATCGGGAGCTCCGTTTAATTGAGGCGGATTCTCAAAGCTTCGCCATTCTTTAAATAACGCAACGAGGTCTTTGTAGTCGTTGGATTTTAGTTCATTATTTTGATCAGATTTCTGTGTTTGGCAACTGCAAAAAATTAGAAATGCTAAAACAATGATGGGTAATTTATTGCTCATATAATTTGGTTAGTTTTTTAATTAGAAATGAAAAGAATCGTCCAATAATGAATCGTTCCCAAGTTAATAATCCTCCAGCTTCTTTCCAAGTTCATAGTCTTTGATGAGTAGCGGAAGGGTGTCCTTAGCATATTCAAAAAAAGGAAGTTCACCAGCATCAATTCGTTTGTTGAGTTCCTCTCTTTCCACAAAATGATTGGCTCGATCCATATACGTCCCTTTCATTAAATGTCGGTATTCGTGCTGAAAAATCACGGCGCCAAAACCTTCTAATCGGCCTTTTCTTTGGGTTCCGTCCGGATTCAAACATTCGTATTCGATCCATTCAAAAGTTGCCACATTTCCCCTTTTTTCGCCTTTTGCACTGAGGCAACCATGCCAAAAGTTTTTTCGTTTTTCAGAAACTTTAGTAATAACTGGATTGATAAAAATTTGTTTCTCAACCGGTCCTAGAACTTGATATCTTGGATTATCAACTTTGGCCTCAATCATAAAGATTTGAAGTCGTTTGCCCAATTGATTTGCAGCAATTCCGACTCCGGCTGTGCGAAGCATTACCGAATACATACTATCAATAAAGCGATTCAAATCGGGACTCCCAAATTCTTTTGCTTTGATAGGTCTTGGGGTCAAATAAAGTACGTTGTTTTTGCGCTCCTTCGATTCTTTCGGTAAGTGTTGTACTACTTGAAATCCTTCCGAGGGTATCTCAAAAGTGAAGCTAGGATCCGACTGGCAAGAAAAGCACATCATCAAAATCAGTAGGCCTAATACCAACACGTATTTCTTTTCATTCATATAAATCATCTTTAATTTTGTTCTTTAGAGCATCTTTCCAAGGATTTCCTTCATCATTTTAGCCGCTAGAAAAGCCGTCATATTTTGAAAATCTCTATCTGGATTGTATTCCACTATGTCGGCTCCAATAATTTCGGTATCGATATTCTGAATAACATCCAATACTTGTCTTGAGGACAAACCTCCTGGCTCATGATGGGACACACCTGGGGCGTAAGCTGGGTCGAATCCGTCCATATCTAAAGAAATATAAACGGGATTTTCAAATTTCGGAATAGCCGAGAGATTTAACTCCTTCATTTGATGGATCTCAACCTTAAACTTTTCGGCCTGTTCTTTTTGATGCGGATTTAAAGTTCGAATACCTACCTGAACCAAACGCATGGCATAGTTGTTTTCCATGATTCGGGCAAAGGGACAAGCATGGGAATACGGATCTCCTTCAAATTCGTGATACAAGTCGCAATGTGCATCGAAATGCAGGATGTCGAATCGCGAATGTTTTTTGTACAATGCCTTTATGATTGGATAGGTGATGGAATGATCGCCTCCTAAGGTCAAAATTTTAGCGTTGTTTTCGAGATGCTTTTCTGTGATTTTTTCGATGTCGAAGTAATTATCAATTTCAAAGTCACCGTTATCTATAATTCTTGAGTTCTCAATGGATACAAGATCTTCAGTGTAAGAGTTCCCAGAACCACAATGCAAGGCTTCACGAATCAATGCGGGAGCTTTCCTTGGTCCGCGTTGGTAGGAAGATTTGGCGTCATACTGAATTCCTTGAATGATGATGTTATTCATTGTTCAAACGTTGCTTCCATTTAGAAATAATCTCTTTTTCACGTCGGATAAACGACCGTTCACCCGTAAGAATAGAATCTCTTCTTTTTTGTGTCACCGCATCCGAATACCACCATTTTTTTGTCGCTTCAACCGTGTTTGAAAGAGGCCTAAAAGTGAGTCCGGAAGCAATTGCTTTGCTATTATCACTCTTCGACATTCCGGCGTATTCAGGTAATTGAATGACCCAAGGTTGAATGCCATATACTCCGTTATCTAGAAGGAATTTTTGGTCATCAATTTGATAGAATTTTACGGGCGAGTTGAAGCAAGCATGAATACCATGAACGAAAGCCGCGGTAGTCATGTCAAAACCAGGTCCTGAACCATTGTAAATTCCGGCTGCTTTATTTTCACACAATCGAATCATCCATTCAGCAATATCTCTTACATCAATATATTGCACGACTTCAGAGCTGGCACCTGGAATGATTACTTCCCCACCTTTTTCAAGACGTGCCGTCCAATAAGGAAATCGATCGGTGCGATCACCAGGACCAACCAATAGTGTCGGTCTAACAATGATAGATCGTTCAGCACCAAAAGCATCGATTGCTGCCATTTCTGAAGTTGCCTTCATCACCCCATAATTGTAGTTTCCTTTTTCTTGAGGTGTTGCGTTTTCTGGTACCTTGGTAACTAGTTTTCGATTTTCTGAGAAGTCATTTCCTGTAAACGGAAAGTAAACACTAATAGAAGAGGTGTAGAGGTAATACCCAACATTGTCTTTTAGTAACTCGGCGGTATCTTTTGTCCATTTGGTTTTGCGACCCGAGTTATCAATAACCACGTCCCATTTTCTGTTTTTCAAAGCTTCCAAATTATTCTCTCGATCACCTACGAGTTTTTCAACTTTGGAAAAGACCTCAGGATGAATTTTTGGTGTTGTTTTACCTCTAGTGAAAATGGAAACTTTGTGCCCTCTGTCTAAGGCATAAGAAATTTGATGAGGTCCTAAAAAACTGGTACCCCCTAAAATTAATATGTTGAGCTTTTCAGCATTTGTTGACAAAAAATGACTCGCTTGCATGGCATACGGACTCACAAGAGAGGCCGCACCAAGCGCCATACTATTTTTAATAAATTTTCTTCTGCTATTCTCCATGATTGATCAATTTGTAAATGGTTTCCGTGAATCACTAAAGTTACTAAAGTTTAATTCAGTAGAAAACCCATGATCAATTTCAAGGTTTGTAAGAAGAAAATTTGAAGGTTGGAATTAATTAAATTGAATGGTATCTCCGGTGACTTCTACAGTTGTTCCATCATTTAAACTAGCCTTTACTTGGTAGTTTATTCGATTTGGAAAGGAGGTCGTATTGGAGAAATCGAGAAGTAAATCTCGAATACCAACCCGGTTTTCAGAAATATAGTCTGTTAGTGATTGTTGCGAGCCCCAAATGATTACATCGTTGGTAACATCAATCGCATTGTTATTGTTGTCAATGTCAAAAATTGTAACCGAAATATTCTGAATTTGATTGGTATAGTTGAATTCAGGATCTGGACACGGAACAACAGCTGCTAATTGAACCTTTTGTTGTTTGAGTCCTTCTTTTTGTGTTTCCTTGAAAGTAAGTTCTTCCAATTCATCAATGAGGACTTCTATTAAAAGGTCATCTTTATTAATTTGATTTTGTTTGTTGAAATCTACGAATCTATTCCCTTCAAGCAATAAAGATCGCGTTTGCAATCCGGTAATGGAAACCTGATACGTTTCTTGCGAACAACAAGCTGTTAATAAAGGAATACATATCAAAAACAAAAAGATCTTCTTCATCATATTACCTAGTTTACTCGTTCTTTTAATTCGGTTCATATTGACTAATTATTGATCCTAAATTAAAAAAGTGATGCGATCCAATCGGTAAAGGAAAGGTTAAGATTCCCTTAAGAAATGGAAGCTATTAATTGTTTTATTTCTTCAAAATGAAAAACACGACAGCCTTTGAGTTTTTTCTTGGTGGCTGCTAACATGGCCTTGGCAACATCGGATGCCTCGATCGGTTTAATTTCAGATGGAAGTAAAAATGAGAAGGGTTTCATAAAAATAATTCCGAGTAGTTCTCCGAAACGAAACTCTTTGCGATCTCCCATTAAGAAAGAGGGTCTAAAGATCAAAATGGAATTGATATTTAGATTTTGAATATCGTCCTCAATTTGCCCCTTTAGTTTTAAGTAAAAGTTTGAACTAGAACTGTTTGCGCCTAAGGAAGAAACAAAAGCAAACTGTTCACAACCATATTTCTCAGCAAACTTGGCGGCATTTACAGTAATATCATAGTCTATTTTTCTATAGGCTTCTTTATTACCTTTTACTTTTTTATTGGTAGTACCAATGGTAGAAAAAACAAAATCACTTCCCTTGATCGCATTGCTAAATTGTTCTTCGTTGGAAAAATTAATGATTTTAGTCTCAATTTTTGGATGCTTAAAAGTTACGGCTCTCCGAAGGATAACTTTGATAGAGGTGATGCTTTCATCTTCCAGAAGATTTTCTAACAAATAACCGCCAATCAATCCCGTGGCACCAATAAGGGCAACATGCTTTTCTTTCATTTCTTTATTCCTATTTCTTTCATAAAACCAATATTATCAATAACCACCACACCGCTTTTTGATTTATTAAAGACAAATTCAATTTTTTGCAAGGTGGAAATATCAAAATTCGGATTGGTATTTACAAAGTCTTGAATCGGGAAGTAAAAAGTTTGAAAGATCTTTTCCGATTCTTTTTCATCCGTTAAAAAATCAGTTTTTAAATAAGTGACCTCAATGGCTCTTTGCAAAGCAGAAAAGCTGCTGATTGGAAGAGATGTCTTTTGGTTTTTAGAATCAATCAATTGAAGGGTGAAATCGATAGGCTCTTTTGCTTTCTTTTCTTTTTTATCGTCTTCACTTTCTTCTTTCTTATCATCGGCAAGTTTTTCATCAGTAGATTCGTTGTTATCTTCGTCAGTAACTTCCTCGTTTTCCTTTTCATCCTCTTTTTCATTATTGGAATTATCATCCGATTTTGTTACCCATTTCCCTGAAGATTTTGGGTTTGAAGATTCTTTTGATTCCGCCATTGAAAATACCAAAACGGAAGAAGTATCGATAGGGGAAGAGGGCATTTCTATTCTATATTTAGCAATGAGAGAATCTGAAACTGATTCGATGGAATCCTGCTTCTCCAATTCATAATTCCAGCCTAGAAATAATGCTCGACTTCCTTTATTTCTCCATTTCAATTTAATTTCGGCTTCGCGCCAAACTTTTAGGTTCTCAGAACTTATAATAGATTCCTCTTTATGGGTTGTAATCAGATTAAAGTCCTCATCAAAATTTGCAACAGATTCATAATTGGAATCTTCAAATTGATTCAGAAAAATTGTTTCAGGGAGCCAATCTTTAGCCCTTCGGGAATCAATGAATAAGGGTAGGTATTCTTTTTTGTTTTTAAGGGTAATGTCAAGAAAAGATCCAATATAAACCTTGGCAATCTGTTCTTGATCTTCTTTGGAAAGCAGTTGTTTCAGATTGAGTAACCCTGTAAACGGATTGCTGCTATCATTATTTCCCCAGCTTGAATTAAACTGACCATGATTCGCACCATAGACATAAAGTCCGGACTTGAAATGGTACAAGCTATCTTTAAATTTCACTCTTTCGTATTGCTGAGATCCCATAAAAGAACTCACATCTCCGTCTTGAGCTCCGTGAATGACAAAATAATCGACATCGGTAAATTTGGTTGAGCTACCACCCGGTTTGTATTGTCCATCAACGGGAGCGATTGCAACAACGGACTTGATGTTAAAGTTGTATTCAAATTTAACCGAAGCATCATCTGGGTAGTAGGGTAAGTCATTGAACATAGCTGCATGACCAACGGCTTCTCCACCTCGAGAATGACCAATGAGAGCAAGATTATCTGTATCCATTTTTTTATAAAATGGATGATCTACGGTCTCATTCCATTGGTGCCAAACCTTTAGGTGTTCTAAAAGCAACCATCCGCGAGCATCATTCTCTTTTTCGAGTCCGCCAAAGAGATCTGTCCAAGAACCATTGATAAAGTTTTCATCGACAGATACGGCAATGATTCCCTTTGAAGCAAGTAATTCTCCGAGATAGGCATAACCAACATCGGAATAATCTTGCATCATATGATTCCCATGAACAATAAGGACTAAAGGAAATGGTCCTTCTCCATCAGGATACCAAACTCGTCCGTTTATAGGTAATGCTTTCGAATCAAAACCCCAATATTTTGTACGCCACCAACCTGAAAATCCTTCCCAATTATCAATAAATGCTACACCATTTACCGAATCTGTTTTAATGTCAACCTTTTCTCCAAATTCAGAGCGATGTTTGTCTTTTCCACTTCCATAGAACAATGTTTTAATTTTATAATCTCCCTTTTCTGCTGGTGAAACTGCTTTGATGTTTTCAATGTTTGGGTTTGATAAAAGTGCCGCGTTATGAATTGGATTTGTGTCAAAACCACTTTGCATGTAAAAGACTCCGAGGGTTATCAGGCCACCCAGACCAACTAAGAAACCGAATATGGTGATGATCTGTTTGACTTTTGTGAGTTTTTTGAATTTGGTTTTTGTTAGTACCACATAGCCAGCTCCAATTAATGAAGATAGCACGATAATGAAAGCTGGATTTATCCAATTAAAACTCATGGTCATGAGCAGTGGTATGGAAATTAGAAGTGCCAGTTTGTAAATTTCTGGAATAGATCCTAATTGTTTGATACCCCAACGTCCTAGGTATGCTAAGAGAACAGCCGCTGCCAACAAAACCACAGAGAATAAAAGAACCCATCCGTCACCCATGTTGATAGACATTCTTATTCCATAGATGAGCCAAAGAATGATGGTTGCAATTAATAACCCAAAAGCAGCACCTTTCTCAGCGTTCTTGCCAGGGGTTATTTTCTTAATTTGTTTTTTTGACCATTGAACTATTAGTTGAAACTTTTTCTTCATTTCGGATGTGATTGATTTAAGGTAGATGCCTAGTTACTAAGAGCTTGCCTGGGTTGGATTAGGATTCATTCTTTTTATAGAAATCAATAATCAATGCGGCCAACTCTTCGCCTTTTTCTTCTTGGATGAAATGGCCCGCATGTAAAATTTTATGATCTTGATGTTGCGCACCTGAAATTAGTTTTTGAAAAACTTTTTCTGCTCCCTTCATGATGTAATCGGCATCACCAAAAATGGTTAAAAAAGGTTTTTCCCATTCTTGAAGTTGTTCCCAAGCCTTTCTATTGTTTACGGATTCTAACTCGTTTGCTTCGGTTGGGACAAGGGTCGGGAAAATTCGAGCTCCAGCCTTGTATTCTTCCGATGGAAATGGTGCATTGTACCCTTTGTACGCTTCTTGGGTAAGCGGTAAAACAGTACCCTTGTCGATCACCTTCCCAATATCAAAGTCAGGTGATTTTTGTGAAAACTCCCGCCATTTCATAAAGATCTCAGGCATAGGCCGATTCCCAGTGGGTAAGGTGGTGTTTGAAGCCACTACCATGGTAAAATAATCTTGCATTTCGGCAACGAGTCGCAACCCTAAGAGTCCACCCCAGTTTTGACAAAACAAAATCATATTTGTTAACTTCAATTGAGAGATAAAGGATGTAAGCCAATCGAGGTGATTTTGATAAGAATAATCGGTTTGTTCGGTGAATTTATCAGATTTTCCAAACCCAATTAAGTCGGGTGCAATAACTCGAAATTCTCTCGATAAGGTCGGAATCATTTTCCGATACAAATACGACCAACTTGGTTCGCCATGCAGAAGTAGAATAGCGGGTTTGTTCGAATCTCCTTCATCCAAATAATGCATTCGCAGGTTCTCCTCCACAAAGACATAATGGCTTTCAAAACGATATCCTTCTAGATTTTCAAAACGTTCTTCGGGCGTGCGAATGATATTTTTCATAGCCTTGGTTTAGTATCGATAGGCAATGGCATTGACATTCATGCCCGCTCCGACGGATGCAAGCATAATCAAATCACCCTTGTTGATTTCGTGTTTTTCTTCGCTAGTCCCTTTTCTAATTTGGTCCAAAAGTGTAGGAACGGTTGCGACTGAGCTATTACCTAGTTTATGGATACTCATCGGCATGATACCTTCTGGAATGTTACGTTCTTTATACAAGCGAAATAGTCGTTTGATAATCTCACTATCCATTTTTTCATTGGCTTGATGAATCAATACTTTGCTCACATCATGAATATCAGCACCTGCTTTATCCAAACAAGATTTCATGGCTTGAGGTACTTTGGTTAAGGCAAATTCATAGATTTTTCGCCCGTGCATTTTTATGTAGCGCACATTCGGATCAGCATCAGAAGTATTGCTATCACCCATGAATAAAAAATACGTTTCATCTTCGGCCCAAGTACCCATTTCCATTCCAATAATTCCCTCTTGTTTATCGCCTTCTATGGCTTCTACAATACAGGCTCCGGCACCATCAGCAAAAATCATTGAATCTCTATCGTGCATATCTAATACTCTGGAGAGCGTCTCCGTAGCAACCACCAAACATCGCTTGGCCATTCCGGATCGAATGAAGGCAGTAGCCTGAATAATCCCTTGAATCCATCCCGGGCAACCAAACAGAATATCATAGGCCACACAATTTGGATTCTTAATTTCTAGACCTTGTTTGATACGAGAAGCCAGGCTGGGTAAAATATCAGTCTGAATGGTGTTGGATTTTACATCACCAAAATTATGAGCCACAATAATTTGATCGATGCTTTCTTTATCGATGTCGGCATCTTCAATGGCTAGTTTGCTGGCAATGGTACCTAAATCTGAGGCGACCATGTCATCATCGGCATAACGTCTTTCTTCAATCCCCGTAATGGCTTTGAACTTCTCGGCAATCTCATCGTGAGAAGCCTCAAAGGCAACTCCTCCCGCGTCGAAAAATTTGTTTTCTGCAAAGTCTTTGTTGGTTACTCGATTTGGCGGCACGTAACTACCGGTGCCAGTAATCATAATGTTGGTTATTTTCATGCTGAAACTGATATTCTTTAAAGATAGAAAAACTCTTTCTATTAACTGTGAAGGAGTTAAGGAAGTCCCAAAATTTCTGGTTTTACAAGAAGAAACAAACGATCATCCATCTTTTTTGGAAGGCTGGTGCGTATTTTTGCAAAACCAATAATTGGACTGATAAAATAAAATCTTATGAATGATTATCCGAAGTGGATGGGCACCACCTTAAAAGTTGCAGCGATTTATAATTTGATTTGGGGAGCCTGGGTTGTACTATTTCCTCAGCAATTTTTTAGTCTAACAGGTATGGATCAGTTGAATCATCCGATGATTTGGCAAGGAATGGGTATGGTGATTGGTGTCTACGGATTGGGATACTGGTGGGCGAATTATCAACCGATTCGTCATTGGCCAATTGTTGCCGTTGGATTCCTTGGTAAAATCTTCGGTCCGCTTGGTTTTGTTTTCAATTATTTGAGCGAAGCGGTTCCGGGTGAATTTGCCTATACCTTAATCACCAATGACTTGGTTTGGTGGATTCCTTTTTTCCTCATTCTAAAGAGAGTACATACCACTACTAAATGGTCATTAATTGCTTAGATTAATCAGTGGAACTCTTGAAAAAGCTAAATAGAAAATCATTCTTGCGGATATTGCTTGTTGGATTCTATTTAATAGCCGGGGTAAATCATTTTATCAATCCGCAATTCTATTTGCCTTTAATTCCAGACTATTTACCTTTTCCAGAACTCATTAATTGTATTAGTGGAGTTTTAGAAGTAGTGTTGGCGATCGGTGTATTGTTTCCCAAATATCGCAGTCAAGCCATTTGGGGAATCATTGTTCTGTTAATCGCTTTTATACCATCCCATTTATTTTTTATTCAATCAGGTGCCTGTATGGGAGAGGGTAGTTTGTGCACACCTTTATGGGTTGCCTGGATCCGTTTGATTCCCATCCATCCACTCTTGATGTATTGGGCTTGGTATGTTCGTGAATAGGTTTGTTTAGCCCGAATGTAGTAATTACCTCAGAGACGGAATAATTACTCGATTCATAATGGCAAAAGGTAGCTTGTCTTGTTGTGAATTGTAGGCGCCTCCGGTAAAAACGGCTACCATTTCTAATTCGGGAAAAATCATAATATACTGACCTCCATTACCTGTTGCAGTTTTCGCGATGGTTGTTTTGTCTTTAAATTTAAAAGGGATGTTCCACCAAAGATATCCATAATCAATTCCTGTAATTTTTGTCTTGGGTGTGGTCGATGCTTCTACCCATTTTTCAGATACAATTTGCTTGTCCTTCCACCTGCCTTTGTTGAGTACTAATTGCCCAATTTTTGCCATATCTCTTGGAGTCATGTACAATCGTTTGCCAGCGCTGATCACTTCTTTATTAGAAGTATGACCCCACGATACATTCTTAATTCCTAAAGGTTCAAAAAGGAATTTCTTGGCAAATACATCAATCGTCATTTTAGAAGCCTGTTCAATGATTTTGGTCATAAGTATGACTCCCATGGAACAATAGTTGGAAACCTCGCCAGGATCATTGATCATAGGTAGATCGAGGGTGTATTGTAACCAGTCTTTTTTCTTGTAAACTTTGTCTTCTTGTCCTTTGGATTTTTTATCCCAATCGTTACAATCAAGTCCGGTTGACATGGTGATCAAATGCTTGATGGTAATATCCTTTTTACGTGGATCCAATCGCTTTTGGGGCGTGGGGTTACTCAAGTATTTTGAAATGGGATCATCAATACTAGCAATATACCCCTGGTCTATAGCGATGCCTAACAAGAGAGAGCGGATGCTTTTAGAGCTGGATCGTAAATCGTGTACTTTGTTTTGGTGTTCGCCGTTAAAATATTCCTCCAGAATTAAAGCCTCATTTTTCACAAGCAATACACTATGTAATTTATGGTCTCCTCCTTTGAGCTGACTGAATAGCTTATACATTAGGCTGGAGTCAATTCCACTTGATTTCAAGTTCTTCGTTTTCCAACCATCATCTAATGTATTGGGTTGGACATACTGATAGGGCGATTGCGCAAATCCTACTTGAATGATCAAAAGAAAAAGTGCTAAGAGTAATAATTTTCTTGTGGTCAAATTGAAGTTGATTATGAATCGATTCATTCTAATTGTTGCTAGATTCATTTTGCTCTAGAATCAAAAAGTGATCGTCCATCACATTCCCGGTGAAAATGAAATTGTTCCAAGGAGTTGCAACAGATGAAGCGGACATGTCAGTTCCGTCACTAATGAAGACTTTCTCAATGGAATAATCTCCTTTTGATCTGTAATTGATTTTAATAATTTCAGAAGGTGAGCTTTCTTTTTTGCCTTTGGCGTAGGCACTAAATCGCAGCAGATTTGGATGAGCGCCAATCCACAGATTGCCCTCCTCATCTAGTTCGATATTATCGACTCCTGTTTCACAATCAATGTCTTCGATGAATGTTAGTGTTCCATCTTTTTCTTTGGTAAATACTTTCACTAAAAAACCTCTTGCCGAAGCTACATATAATCGATTGTTGGTAGCATCATAATTGATTCCATTGGCATAAGCAATTCCTTCTGCCGCCACTTTATAAGTTCCGTTTTTATAATGAACGACATTCGAAAATGCCAATCCCGCATATTCTTCAATAAACTTTCCGATTCCTTTGGTATAGCCATGGTCATTCGTAAAATAGAACTCATCTGGACCTATCAATACCACATCATTCGGACGAATCATATTTTCATCCGTCATCGTTTTGAGATGCTTTAGTTGGTGATTGGCAAGTTCAAAGAGCTCAATAGAATGGCCTTTTTCCGTGTGATTCACCACAGCCACTTGATAGGTACTATCTTTTTTAAATAGAGAAATTCCGTGTGGAGCGAAACCGCCTTTATAATCCGTTGTCAGGGCAATAGGATTAAAATCTTTTGTCTTGAGATCGATGAGATAGAGTCCGCCTTTCTCTTCTTCAAGAGGAGGATAGGTTGCTCGATCTGTAGAAGAAACGATTAGGAAACTATCAATCCGACTTAGTGTCATGTCTTCGGCTCCTGGTAGGCTGATTTTCTTCAATAATGTTCCTTCAAATTGCGATTCAATGGTTCTGAAAAATCCGGTAGAAATCAGAATATGTCCTACATAAAAAACAATGAGAACAAAGAATAAGATGATAAGTTTGTTTCGTTTTTTCATTTGATTTGGTTGATGAGATGTTTTTAAAATATCGTTTTATTTAGAGTAGATAAACCACCATAAAGCCCAAATAGGTTCCCAAAGCCGTTCCTAAAGTACCGACGAGTATGGCAGGCAATACCAACTCCTTTCGGTTGAAAGTTTCGGCCAATGCAATCGCCGTTGCTCCTCCACCAACATTTGCTTGACTCACAATGGCAATCATTTCCCAGTCGCGATAAATCAATCCACCAAAAATTACCACAATCAAACCATGGAATAAAACGGCCAAGCCTGCAAATAGTAATAAGGTGGTGCCAACATCCTTCAGCTCGGTCACCGCACTGATTTCGCAAAAGGCACCAATAACGGCCAAAAAGAGAAATACGAGGTACAAACCTAAATTGTGACTCCCTTTTAAATTGGCAACGAACTTGGTTTGCGCTAATAGGATTCCGATTGTTGAAAGAGTTAAAATCGATGGAATCTGAGGTAATAGAACTTTAATACTATCTGAAACAAAATAGGCAGCGACCCCTAAAAACAATAACCACATCAAGGAATGTAAATCGAGACTCTCGTCTTCCGGTCGTTTTTCATTGAACTCTTTTTCTGTTGCCTTTGCGTTTGGTTTATCCTTCCAGAAAGTTCTTAATAATGCTGGTAGGGCCAAGGTTGCAATAATCCAAAGGGTGGTTACAACATTATCTACGGCAATGGTTCCGGCATACAAAACTCCTTTTTTCTGAAAGTCATATTCAATGGCTACGGCATTAAAATTTACACTTCCACCGGTGTAGGTACCCGTTAACATTCCAGCAATTACTTTTCCGCTTTCACCCAAAACACTTTCAGGTTTCAAAAGTATCCAAGAAATAATGATGCCAATAGTGGTGGCTAAGGATCCTAATAAAAATAAACCAATCATGGGCAATCCAGCCCTCTTAATGGAAGTCAGATTTACATTCAGCAAAAGGTAAAAGATAGAAATGGGAGCGATATACTTGAATATTCCGTCGTAAAGCGGAATGCTGTTTGAGGAAGAAGGAATAATTCCCAAATTAGCAACAACTGCGGTAAAGAGAATGACTAACAAGGCTGCCCCAAACTTTTTTCCGAATTTCGTTTTTCCAGCATATACTGATAGAATAATCATCAGGCATAAAACAGCTAAAACGTAAATTGGATTGGTGATAAAGTTCATGATTAACCGTTTCTTCTCTTGCGTCTTTTCATTCTTCTTTTGCGTCTTTTTTCTTCCTTGGAATCATAACTGCTTGTAAGCTTAAAAACCACAGGTAACATCATACGGGCGTGTTGCGGTTTGCCATTCCTCATACCTGGGGTAAACCGCTCGGCATTCCTGACTACACGGAGTGCTTCCGCATCACATTCTTTACAGATTCCTCTTGCTATATTAGCAGTATTGATGTTACCTTCTTTATCCACCATAAAAATCACATACACTTTTCCTTCAATTCCGGCTTGTCTAGCTCCTTCAGGATAATTTACATTCTCTGCAATGTATTTGTAAAAGGCTTGAATTCCGCCTGGATATGTTGGTTCCTTGTCGAATTTAAAATTATTTACCGGTCCTCCATCCGGAGCGATAACTATATTGTCCCAATGATCAGACAGAAAGGGTTTACCATACCATTTTAGGGCTTGACCATAAGCTTGATCTGCTTTCATGGATAAGGAATCCGATTTTTCAGGATTTATTTTCATCAATCCTTGATAGCTCTCAAAGGCCATTTTATGATTTATAATTCCAGTTCTACCGTACAGATTAATAATGGAATCGTAATAAAACAGCACTTTGTTAAACCGTCCGTCCACAAAATCTTGTTTGGCTTGTTTGAATCTTCTGGCCGATTCCTTTTCTTTTTCGTCAACCGATTTGGTTTGTCCGGATACGGTGAGGATACTTATGGTGAAAATGAAGGCAAAAAGTTTGTATTTCATGTCTGGCTTCTTATTGGGTAAGTTTACTACTTTTTAAGCTCGATTCCATCGTAACGGTACAGTTTTTTGGTTAAGAGTTGGTCTTCTTTAAGGTAATAATTCATGCGAGCATACATTTTCAACTCTCGAATTCCTTGTTTATTCTTTTTACCTGCGATGACAATTTGGTTCTCTTTAGGAATCCCAATGACCAAATCCTGATTCAATCGATTTTTTTCTTGCTGAAGAAAATCAGGTAATAATAACAAGCTCGACAAGTACTTGCTCCCTTTCGATTTTCCGACCGCACGATACATTCTGTATACAGGTCGATCTAAGGTGTATTCTGATAAGTCGCTGAGTAATCCTTTCAAATTCTTTAAAGCTAGTTGGTGTGCACTTTCTTGGGTCAACCCCATTCGTTCCATTTCTTTTGATGAGAAATAGCGATAGCCGTTATAGCCTTTTTCCTGATTTTCAACATAAATAATGACTAGCTCTTTGTTGAATTCTCGAGAAACTACTTTCGCTTCATCAAAAGTGAGTGTTTTTTTGAGAATACTTTTTGGTTTGAGTAGGGGAACAATCTGTGTACTATCTATTTTATAATTCGGATTTAAGACATAAATGGAATCCAATCGCGCAACAAAACTCGCAACGATGGATGGCAGCTGATCGGGTTTTGCCTCGTAAGTGGGATATTCATCTTTTAAACTATGTAAGTAAGAAAGGTTGTTAAACTTGCTACCTAGAATTAACTTATCAAACACCAGTAACCGCACTTTTTGATTGGTTTTTGAGATTTCTTTTAGCACATGGTTGGTGAATTCTGTTTGGTTCATCACATCTTGTGCTGTCAAACTGCAGGGTGTCAAAAAGAAGCTTAAAATAAAGAGGAATCTTTTCATTTCATATCATAAATTTCAATACAAATATATTCACCTGACTTCATTTTTGAATGTAGTTCTAAATTCTTGTCCTTTTTAGCTTTGAAAAGTGAATCACCCACCTTTATGTCAGCTCCTTTTCGAACACCAAAAAAATAGAGACTGTATGCTTTATTGCCGATGATTGTGTTTACCTCTTGCTTATCTCCAAAGTAAATGGAATCAATTACGCCAGAGATTTCATTGGCGTAGTAATGTTTATAACTTTCCTCTCCTTTATTCTGAATGTAATATATGATGACTACCGGAAGGATAAAGAGGATGATTGTCCAGATATTTTTTACTTTTTTAAGCGATGCTAGGTTCAATTTAGATGGAAATTAAAAAGGAAGTATTATTCATCCTTTGACTTCTTTTCTAGTCTTTTGGAGTAGATATAATTGGAAAGGACAAAAACTGTCGCTGCAAACCAAAAAAGTCGGTAATACCAAATATTTACTTCCATGGATAAGAATGATTCAGTTTCACTTTCTTTGAGAAAACCAGAGATTAGGTTTATTCCGAAAAAGATGGTCATGATAAGGTAGAACTTTGTTCTCATTATGTATGGTTTTGGAGGGTTACCTAAAAAGGTAAGAGTGCCTAATTTTTCTCCTAAGTTAAAGAATTCCAAAGAGTTTAACAAGGTTAGGAATGTGGATGGATAAGGAGTAGATTTGACTTATATCAAATATCCAATTCCATTGATCCAACCATGAAGCAAAATAGGAAGTGCCAAACTACCGGTAGCCAAACGAACATACATCAATAGCAAGCCATAAATTCCGGGTAAAAAGTCTCCCCAGAGGACGGTTATATTCCACGCATCGTCCACTCGTGCGACGTGGGTCATGTAGAACATAATTGTTAAAACCACGGCTCCCCAGCTCCAATGGACGGCAGCGAATTTCCATTTTTTAGGGATGGCTCTGTCTATAATTAATAACATGATTCCTCTATCTAATAACTCTTCTTCAATGCCTGGCATGCTTATTTGGTATAACCAATCGCTCACAGCGCCTGTTTTGGTTCCACTGAAGTACAGCCATGCCAATCCGGTAGATAGGAAAAGCGTAAAAGCCGCAACCCAAAATCCTGCTTTACGATGATCACCATGCTGCGATAATCGAAACCCCCATGCATCGTTCTCTTTCGGAAATAGAAACCATGCGGCCAAAAGCAATAATACAATTGCTGCGAGTTTTCCTTCCCAGTTGTATCGCCCTCCAATGATATCAGGATAAATGCCTGCTACCCCAAAGAATAGGACCATTTTGTGCACCAAAAACAATGCTGCTAGAATGCCAATCCATTTCCATTGAATATCTTTTCTATAGATTACAATGGGAATTAGTAAGAATAAGAAGGTCAAGAAAAATTCGAAAATGACTTGATTGTAAACGCCAAAACTCATGATGGTTATTTTTTAAAGATTTTTATAGTTTTTTTATGATTAGTTGTCCAAAGTGAATCAATATGCAACTTCGACATTTATGGAGGATGCTCCTTGTATTTTCTTCCAGGTCCCCAAACTACTTGTTCGGCTGTAGCCTTTGCCTTTTGTTAAGATGGCGCCCAGATATACGGCTCTCGAGTTGTTTTTAAAATCAGGAATGAATTCAACACCAACAAAGAAATCTTCATCCATATAAATGTCATATTCCTCTACGTCGATACTCAACCAGCCTGGTTTAATTTGTTTTTTTTGAATGATATGTTTCGATGCTATTTTTTCTCCGGGACGATTGTCAAGGTTCTTGTAAAAATTGATTCTAAGGAAAGCACTATCCGAGGTAAACCCTTTTCTTAAAAATAGATTGATTCGGTTGACCATTACTTTTTTACAATTCGGAATTTTAATCCGCTGAGCATTTTCTATAATGTCGTTTTCTTTCGAAACGGTGCTGAGCCAAAGCAATCGGTTATAGCTTTTTACCCCGATTTTTTTACGCTTCTTTTTTCTGGTACTCAGTGTTATTTCAGAAAGTTCAGTGGCTTTTGGTTGTAAGCGAATCTGCAAGTCTGTGACATTTCTTACCGAGATTTTTACGGTTTGATAACTTACATGACTTATGGTAAGGGTATCATTGAGAAATTGCGTTGGTAGTTTGATGCTAAATCTACCGTTTTGGTTGGAAACCGTTCCTTTGTTTTTGTTCCGTACACCAATATTGACAAAGGCGATGGGCTTGGCAGTTTCTTGATCGAAGATGATGCCGGCTATTTTGAGTTCCTGAGAATTCAATTGAATACTAGAAAAAAGGAGTAATAGGATGATGAAACTAGGTGTTTTCATGTTGGATATATTGATAATCAATAATGTTATTTTAGGCTTTCTAAAACGTAATCGAGGGCCTTATTCGGATGGATTTGAACATCTGGTGTTACACCAACTCTATCGATTTTAATTCCTTGGGCAGTATAATAATCAGCAATGGGTAGAAAGACTTCGTATTCATTATTTATGGGGTATGTATGGCCGCTTAACATTGAGCCATTTGATTTTTCGCCAACCAGAGTTGCTATTTTTTCTTTTTGTAATAGGTCAATTAAGGGTTCACAGGTACTCGCGGTTTGTTGATCGATAAGAACGAAAACTTTCCCCTTAAAAATGGGTCTTTTATGGCCAGGAATAACGGTTCGAAAAGCCTCTTTACTCAAGAATAACTTACGAATTCCTGTATAGGTAAAATCGCGAAGTAATGGCATTTGCAATACCTCCGTTTTTGTAGGTAAGGCTTTGTGATTTTCAAACCAACTTCGAGTTAAATAGTAACCTGCATCGATATTTTTTTGGGTTAAAAATTGACCAAGGATGACCGCTGCATCTAAAGACCCTCCCGTATTACTTCTTAAATCGATAATAAGATTTTTGTAGGTGTCGGTTCCGATTTCTTGGAGAGCCCTTACCATTGGTGCGCCGGGAATAATAAAGCTACTTACTTTTAAATATGCGGTCTTCTTTCCTATTGCTTTCCAAACAACAGGTTGGTGGAAATCTGTCGATTTCGTAGGATTTTTTTTAGTGGCCGGTTGTTTTGGTAATAATTGAAAATGACTAAAGTTTAATTGTTTTCTTCCTTTGTCAAATGCATGGTAAAAATCATCCTCATTGAGACCAAGGGTTTTTCGATCATACATTTTGTTTTTGAATGCCACATATTTGGCATCTTTTAACCAATCTGGATTTGCAACATATTTTTCTAAGGATGAAAAAACTTGATCTAATAATTCGGTGTGTTTTTTTACTAGGTCATTATTGAAAGGTTGGTTCAGTAGATTGACTAAAGAAACAAGGATAAATAAATTTTTCATGGATGTTGTTTTTTGTAATTCTTATACAAAGAACAGCCGGCATTCAGAATTAAAAAAAAAGAAGTGATGAATCTGAAGGAATTGTTACAAAACTGAAAAGTCGGGGACAGATTTGAATATTAGGGACGATTTTGAAGGTAATTTTTTACCCCGAGAAAATGTTTTGGTGAGATTGGAATAGGTTCTTCCATGGCGTTTATGGAAATATATCCCTTTCGGGTGTTTCCTGAAATCCTTTCAATTTTTTGCGGATTGACCAAATAAGACCGATGAATTTGTTGGGCTGATGGTATGAGCTTCACAAGGTTGGACAGGGTGGTGCGAATCATTTTCTTTGTGATTTTACCATCTTCCAAAAAGAAAATATCCACATAATTGGATTGTGCTTTTGCCAAGATAAAATCACCTTCCATAAAACTCAATTCTTCATTGCGGTTCGCTCCTGTGATGGTAACTTTTGAGTTCTTTTTTAGTGAATCGATCTGAATGACCACCTTGCTAAATCGAAAACGCAAATAAATCCACAGGGGCATAAAAATAGGTGTAAATGGTAGACCGAATTCCATCATCCATTGGAAGATGTAATTGGTTTCCATGGTCATGTCATTTACCACATAGGTGTTGTAAAAGTAGGAGGTTGCTGAAATGAAAAGAAATCCCACAACCAAAATCACAAGCTCTTGATAAACAAACCATTTCTCTTTGGTTTTTGCAAACCACAGATTCTCAAAAAGATGAAGCATCATAATGGGAATAACGATGCATAAAGAGTAACCAACAAGTTTGATTTGTTGAAATAGCACATCATCGTTTAAGGAGTCGAAAGGTTTCAAAAACACAATGATAAATACCACAATAACCGCCAAAATAGCACTTACGAAAAAGGTATTCAACCAACCCTTAGTATATGCAATGGCCCTATTTAAAAACATGTATTTTTTGAGTTTGCATCAAACAAAATTACTAGTAATACTTTTATTTTTTAGGTAAATATAATGGCATTTCTACCAATTCTAGGGAAGTTTAATGCTAAAGAAATAAACCATGCCAAAAAATGTAATCTAAATACCTAGTCTTCTTGTTTCATTTGGTAATAAGAAAGCAAGGTTTGATCCTTTTTGAAATTACCCTTGAAATGAAACCCGAGTTTCTGAATTAGGCTTATCGATTTCGCATTGTTAGGTTTTGTAATGGCAAGGATATTTTGATGGTTTCCTATTTCAATCAATCTTTTGAGATAAGCCTTACTTGCTTCGATGGCAAACCCTTTTTTCTCGTATTCTGGTAGCATGGCGAATCCGAAATCTGGAAACTCCTCTTCCTTACGGTGTAAGAATGTCACCAATCCAATGGCTTCTTGAGAATCTTTTAATTCGAACACCAAGTAATAGTAATTTTCATGGTCTAGAATTTTTTGAATGTACCTCTCTGCTTCACCTTCATTCGAAATATTTCTATCTCCAATAAATTCCAACCAACCTTTTGTATTCACCAAAACAGCTATAAAGGTCGCATCCGTAAGAGCAATGGGTCTAATCTTTAAGCGTTCGGTTTCAAAAGAGATGTACATAATTGTTTGTTGCTATGAATTTTTCTTGCGATTTCTGTTGCCCAGGTTTGATAGGTGAGTGCTGAAGGATGAACCCCATCACTAAAGAAAGCACTCGGTTCCTCTTCTAAATCAAACTTTTCAATCCAACCTTTCAGCGTGATTGTCTCGCCGAAATAATAAACTTGGTCAAATTCAGCTACCACTTGATTTAACGAATCTCCGAGGATTTCAACCAAATTCCCTAGTGTAAATTTGATGAGTTTGGTAAAGGCTGGGAACTCTTTTATTGGTGGCATATTGCAAAACACAATGGAAGCATCCGGAAATTCACTTTGCAGCTTTTGAATAAGCTTTCGTATATCAGATTTCCATTTCCAAGGTGTATTTAAGGTGAAAGCATCGTTGCCTCCTAATCCGACGATAATCAGGTCGATCTGATTTTCAGAAATTTGTGGAATCAAATCCGTTGTTACTCTATTAGCGGTAAATCCACTTTTTGCATAAACTTTCCAGTTGATATTGACCTGAAACTCCTTTGACAATTCCTTAGCCAGGGTTCCAGAAAAACCATCTTCATGTGTCTTGACTCCAACACCTGCAATGGTACTTTCACCAAGCGTTATAATTTTTAAAGTAGGTGATTTGGTTTCCTTGATTGATACACGTCCCTGATTTCCTTGGGCCTCCGGCAACTGAGGTACCTTACTTCGGATTTGTTTTCCTTGATAATACATCAAAGGCAATAAAGGAATGGAAATAAGAGCTCCGGCGTAATATCTAAGACTCATGTGCGATGAAAAACTAAAGGGCTTTGGAATTCTAAAGGTATAAAGAAAAAGTGTCTCACCAAGTTGGATGAGATACTTGAATTCTTAGTACGATTCTAAAGGTTGCCAAACAGTAACTATCCTCTTATTCATGATGAACAAGCAACCAATTATGGAACTCATTGGCTGATTTTATCTCTATTTTTTCGAAGTTGTCCGTTTGAATCATAGTTACTTCTTCGAAGATAATTCAAAATGGTCAATACATCTTACTGTATACTTGCAACCACTTTGTTATTCACGTTTTACTTTTGCTAAGCCTGACGTAGGATTTTTTCCATTTTTCGGCCTTTGGCCAATTCATCAACCAGTTTATCCATATAGCGTGCTTCGCGTGTTAATTGGGTTTCAATATCCTCGATTCGATAACCGCAAATCACTCCTTTAATCAAATGGGCATTCGGATGGATGGTGGCTTGTGCAAAGAACTCTTCCACCGTCACGCGATCATCAATCAGCTGTTGTAATTTCTGTTCATTGAATCCGGTGAGCCATTCTAAGACTTGGTGAAGTTCTTCTTTGGTACGTCCTTTTTTCTCTACTTTCGTGACATAATGCGGATAAAAACTAGCAAAAATAAGTTTCGCTACTCTGGCGTCGTGGGCTGGTGTGGTAGTGGGCATGGTTATGAGTTTAAATGTTTAAATGTTTGAAGGTTTGAATGTTTAAAATGTGAATAATATAATAATTAAATAACGTAATAATCTAATGAGTGAATAATCTAATAATTAATCTAAACTCTAAACTCTAAACTCTTGATAATTGATAACTGTTCATTGTTCACTGCTTCTATCTTCTTCATTAAAAATGAGACTTCCCAGAATCATACTCAAACAGCTAGCGACGGTGCCATAAATAGTAGCGTCTATTCGGGTATCAAAAAGAAAGCACAAAAACCAAGTTGTTCCCCCTAAAACTATGGCAGCCCAAGCTCCTTTCGAGCTCGCTTTTTTCCAAAACAAACCAAAGGTTAAGGGTGCAAATAGGCAGACCAATATTAGACTTAATGAAGCTTCTACCAATCCTACAATATCACTATTGTCAAAAGCAAAGTAACATGAAATCAAAGCAACGGCAATCACGCTTAATCGGGTAAACATAAGGAGTTTTTTATCGGAAATAGATGGTACATTGGGTTTGATTAAATTCTCAGCAATAACGGTTGCAGGCGCCAACATCGCCCCACTCGAAGTACTTAAAATGGCAGAGATCATAGCCCCATAAAACAGAATTTGTACAGGAAGACTGGTCATGGTTTTTACGAGGGTCGGAATGATATCCTGACTGTTTCCAGCATTGGCCAATTCAGGATACAAATGAACTCCTCCCAAACCGATAATAAGCGGAATGCTTGGAATCGCCACCATTAAAATGGCGCCCACAAACAATCCGTTTCGAGCGGCTTCTTCATTTTTTGCTGAGAACACACGTTGGTAAATTTCTTGAACCGGAATGGCACCGGCCGTAAACGCGAGTATGAGCGCTAGGTAATCAGACCATTCATCGATGTTACCTGTTGGCGTTAAATTAAAAAAGTCGCTCGTCTGACTTTCAAATATGGGTACTACACCTCCAGTTTCTTGCAGTACTTGAACCAACAGAATTGCGAGTCCGACTAATATCATAACACTTTGTACCATATCGGTATAAGCCACGGCCCACATTCCGCCTATATAGGTGTAGAAAACCACAATAGAAGCACCGATAAAAATACCATATTGAAAGGGTATTCCCATTACCGTATTGAACAAATAGGCCAAAGCAACAAACTGAGCAGCAATCCAATGCGGATAGGAAAACACCATTAAAACAGAGGAGGTGATTTCGAGCTGTTTGTTAAAACGTTTTCTAAAGAACTCGTTGATGGTAACAATATTCATGCGATACAACTTACGCGCATAAAATTGCCCTACAACTACCAAACAGATGCCGCCGGTTAGAATTAAGGAGACATAGGAAGAGAAACCGTCGGTTATGAAGTAGCCAGGGTTCCCCATGATTTGAGTGCTTCCAAACCAAGTAGCGAATAAGGTAACCGCTACCAGCGGAGTAGATAAACTTTTGCCAGCCAAAGCAAAATCACTGGAGCTCTTAATTTTTCGAGAAGCCCAAAATCCGATTCCGAGTGTAATGCACAGGTATCCAATTATAAATACGTTAATCATTGAAGTGCGTTGGTTGGTTGATTGTTAGTTGTTGGTTGTTGGTTGTTGGTTTTTGGTTAATGGTTGTTGGTTGATGGTCCTGCCTGCGGCAGGCAGGTGTTGGTTTTCAATACTTTAAAGATATAAAAAAACGACCTGAATCATAGATTAGGTCGTTTTCTAAAGTTTTTTGCTCTTTTGTTAGAAGCGCAAAGTCGCTCCCAATAAGAAGTTACGTGTGGCTTGTGGATAGAAGCCTGCGAAATCACCAGTGATGGTATTGTTGTTATTTCCTGCAAAATCGAAGGTTCCGTAATACCCACGGTCTACATATTCTTTGCTAAAAATATTGTTTACCATTGCCGTTAATGTGATGGATTTGAAAATTGATTTCGGCTCAATTTGATAAACGATGTTTAGATCCGAAGTAAAGAATCCGTCCAGGACATCTGCCCTTGAAATTCGTGAATCGAAGTTACTCATCAATTGTTGTCCTACATATTTTGACAAGAAAGAGAATTGTAGATTTTGCTGTGGAGCGTAGGTAATCATATTTCCGGCCACCACATCTGGTGAAAATGAAATGGTGGTATTTCCTAGATTCTCCAATTGTCCATCAATCTCAGCCACAAAGTTTCGGTTCTTGTTAGTACTGAAGGCAACATTCGGTCTCCAAAACCAATGTTTGCTCAATTCCACATCTGCATCAATTTCAATTCCTAATCGGTAAGAACTTCCTGAGGTCGTTCGGACCGGTTGTCCATTTCGATCAATGGCCCCCGTTAATACCAATTGATTTTGATAATTCATGTAGTACACATTGGTGTTGATTTTCGTTTTTGCCGTTCTGTAGCGCCATCCGAATTCATAATCATGTAAGGTTTCATGAGTCGTTACTCCCGCCTCAAAATCATTTCGATTCGGTTCTCTGTTGGCTACAGCAAAGGATGCGTATAAATTGTTGTAGGTGTTCAAGTTGTAGGTGAAACCTAACTTCGGATTGAAGAAATTAAAGTTAGTATCCACATTCAATGGCAAACGATCAGGATCCAATCCCGCTGTTTGGTATCCAACAAATCGTCCCTGAAGGTCTACATAACCCGATAGTTTTTCATTGATTTCAAAAGTGGTTTTGGCAAATAAGGAGAAATCGGATTTACGAGCGTCTGAAAAATAGTAGCGATCTCTAATGTTAGTACCTGGTGCTAAATCAGCACCCCAAATGACCTCTCCGAAATGATCTCCCGAATAGTTTGAATAAGAAATTCCAGTAACTAAGTTGAACTTTTCCCCCTTGTAATCCGTGTTGAAATTCACCACATAAAAATTATTATCCAACCAACGTCTTACAATAGCATCCGTTCCATCAACAATTAAATTGTTTAAGGCCGCGGCACTCTCTCCGGCTAGGTATTGCTCAAAGAATCCAGATCCTTTTGTATAGTTTAATCCCAAGTTGGTCGTCCATTGATCGTTCAATTTTTCATTCCAATGCAATTGAAAATGATCTTGTTGATAGTCGTCCACTTCGTTGTCATAGGTATACGGATTTTGTCTACGGTTTTGTGCTAACTGTGTAGCATCCAAACCGAACCAAGCTTGGTATGTCCGCTCTTTTCCACCAAAAGTGATGGCTTTGATTAGCGTATTGTCATCCACATAAGATCCTTGTAAAAAGTAGGATTTTAAATCAGCAAAAGCACGATCTACATATCCATCAGAATAGATATTTGATAGGCGTCCAGATAACTCAAAATGCTCGTTGATTTTTCCGGTGCTAAATTTTACCGTATGCTTTCTAGCTCCAAAGGAACCAAAAGAATTAGAGATTTCACCGAAGGCTTCTTCAGAAATGGCATCGGTTAAGATGTTTAAACTCGCTCCAAAGGCTCCTGAACCATTGGTTGAGGTTCCTACCCCTCTTTGTAACTGTAAGTTCTGTGTAGAGGATGCGAAATCACCCAAATTCACCCAAAAGGTTCCGTGACTTTCGGCATCGTTATATGGAATTCCATTAATGGTGACATTGATGCGTTCACTATTAGATCCACGAACATTCATGTAGGTGTAGCCAATTCCCGCTCCAGCATCCGAAGAAGAAAAAATCGATGGTAAATAGTTCAAAAGAACAGGGATGTCTTGCCCTAAATTTCGCTTGGCAATTTCCTCTTTGGTGAGGTTTGAAAAGGTCACCGGAATCGATACATCAGCACGAATGGCAGATACCAAAACTTCATCTAACACATTTTCAGACTCCGTCAGCATAATGTTCTGATTCACGTCTCGGTTGAGTTCTAGTACAAAAGTTTTGGTTTGATAGCCTAAGTAGGAGACACTGATGTTGTAAGCTCCCTTTTGAAGTTTGATGGCGAAGTTCCCTTGACCATCAGCAGTGGTTCCTTTTCGGATTTCTTTCACATAAATAGTAGCTCCAAATAGCGGTTCTTGCTTTTGATCACTAACTTTTCCCGAAAAAGTAAAGGTTTGTGCATGTGTAAGTACGCTTGCACACAAGAATAAAAAAAGTAGAATTTTTCTCATTTTAAAGAAATTTAAAACGAATAAAAAGAGGCAATTATTCTTGTAATAATTAATAATTGTTGTCATTGCGAACATCGTGAAGCAATCTGTTTTTTAATTGTAAAGATTGCCGCGATAAATTTTCAATTTACCTTGCAATGACGTAAATCCCTAAACAGCATTACCTGTTCTAGGTTCTATGGGTATGATCTCAGCCAATTTGGTTAATGGATTCTGGTTAATGGAAGTTGGACAATCTTTAAAATCCAAAAACCAATAACTAATAACCGTTAACCAAACAAGCACCCCTTTTTGAGAACGGTACAAAAATAAGGAGATTCGTTTAATAAATTAATCCAATCGAGGTTTTTTGCGTAGTTGTTTTTTTACCGAGTTGCGTTGTTTGCCTTCTAATCTTTTGGTAACCGAAGCACGGGTAGGTCTGGTGGCTTTTCTTTTCTTTTGAATTTTTAGGTTTTCCTTGAGCAAGGTCAAAAACCGGCCAATTACCAGTTGTTTGTTTCGGTGTTGGGATCGTGTTGTTCCCGCTTGTAAAATGAGATGGTAGTCATTAGTTAATCGAGAGGAAAGTCGTTGTTTTAACAAGGCCTTTTCTCGATCTGTAAGTCCGTTGGAATTTTCCAAATCAAACAACAATTCCACTTTAGAAGAAACCTTGTTCACATGCTGACCTCCAGAACCAGAACTTCGGATGGCCTTGAATTGCAATTCTTGAAGTAGGATGTCAATAGTCATGGTTATTCTTCAAGCTTATCGGAATACGAATACAGGTTTTCTTTGGATGCAATGATGTCATCAATGGCTCCAATGGCTGCATTGAGCCGTGATGTCTTATCTCCTTTGAGTGTCAGATAAGGTTTGTTGAAATCTTGCAAAGCTTTCTCAAATGCCTGAAACATTTCCAATCGTTGTTCAGGTCTGTCGCGCAAATCATCGGCCTCCCAAGGGGTATCAATGTAGGTGAGCAAGTACAAATCATAGGAATTTTCCGCAGCCGCATCTTTCAGTTTTTGATCGGAAAATCCGTCGTAAAATTGTTCTGAATAGACCATGGTTTCCAATAAATCGGTATCACAAATCAATACCTTATCAGCTTTTTTAGACCATTTATTTTCAAGTGCTATTTGCCCTCTAGCAATGGGTAAAATATCTTCCAACTCGCAGGTTTTCCGTTCGTTGTTCCATTTGTTTTGCAAGTATTCACGTGCATATTCCCGAACCCAAACGGTATCGTAATGATGTGCCAATTGTTTGGATAGAGTGGTCTTTCCTGTAGATTCGGGTCCGAATAATGCAATGCGAACAATATTTAAAGGCTCTTGTCTAAGCTTTTTTTCCATGCTAAATAGCCTTGAATGGCTAGAATTGTAAA
>CAYFJL010000021.1:0-29383 GCA_964343335.1 uncultured Polaribacter sp.
TTATTCCTTACTTGGCAGCAGCGGGCGAATTAAAAACCAAACCTACACAGCACTCTGTAAAGAGCTTGATGCAAAGTGGGGTAAGTCCAGATATATTAGTTTGTAGAACCGAACATGAAATTTCAGATGACATCAAACGAAAGTTGGCCTTGTTCTGTAATGTTAAGCCAGAAGATGTAATTCAGTCTATTGATGCGGAAACCATTTATGACGTTCCTAATTTTATGCTGGATGAAGGATTAGATCGCGTCGTTTTAAAGAAATTAGATTTACCGTTAAAATCGAATCCGGATTTAATCCAATGGAACGACTTTTTAAAGAAACACAAAAATCCAACTTCTACGGTTGAAATTGCCCTGATTGGTAAGTACGTAGAATTACATGATTCCTATAAGTCTATCACCGAGGCATTCATTCATGCCGGATCAACCTACGCGACCAAAGTAAAAGTGCGTTGGGTGCATTCCGAAAGTTTGGATCCAAACAACTACGAAGAACACTTGAAAGGTGTAGACGGAATCTTAGTGGCACCAGGCTTTGGAGACCGAGGTATCGATGGAAAAATTAAGGCTGTTCAATATGCAAGAGAGAACAACATTCCGTTCTTCGGAATCTGTTTGGGAATGCAAATGGCAGTTATTGAGTTCTCGAAGAACGTACTCGGATTGAAAGATGCCTATTCTACAGAGATGAAGCCAAATGCTCAAAATCCTGTCATTGACTTGATGCAAAGTCAAAAGGATGTAGTGAACAAAGGCGGAACGATGAGACTGGGGGCTTGGGACTGTGTTCTTGCAGAAGGCTCTAAGAGCTACAAGGCCTACGGAGAATCTTCTATTCAAGAAAGACACAGACATCGTTACGAATTCAACAATGATTATCTAGATCAAATGGAAGCTGGTGGAATGATTGCCGTTGGAAAAAATCCGAAAGCCGATTTGGTCGAAGTTGTTGAGATTCCAGATCACCCTTGGTTTGTTGGAGTTCAATACCATCCGGAGTATAAGAGTACTGTGTTAAATCCGCATCCACTCTTTGTAGATTTCATCAAAGCAGCCTTAAAATATTCACAAGACAAATCATAATTGTTGATACGGATTTTGTCAGAAACCGCATTTACGGAATGCTTCTTGAACTATTAAGGACAGCGAAAATAAATACGCAATTAAAGGACAAGCGTCCACAATTTAACTAAATTTGTCGCGATTTTATTTGGCCGTTCGGGCTGATTTATGACAAATTGACATCAAATACACATGGAAGAAAAAAAATTTGATTTTAATTCATTTATCGGAATGATTCTATTAGCAGGTGTAATGCTGTATTGGTTAAACACTCAAAAACCAGACGAGCCTGTTGAAACAAATCAAGAAGTAACCATTGACACTTCTAAAACCTCTCAAGTAGAAAAAGATACGACGGCCGTTACGAAAGTGATCAAAACGGATTCCCTTCAAAACATTCAGTACCAAAATCAGTTGGGCGCCTTTGCATTCAGTGCTGTGAATGGTAAAGAAGGAGAAACGGTTGTGGAGAATAATAAGGTTAAGTTAGTTATTGATAACAAAGGTGGTCAAATCAAAGTTGCTGAGATTAAGAATTACAAGACACACGATTCGTTGCCTTTGTATATGATTAAGGACAACAACGCTAATTTCAATATCAATTTCGGAACAACGGATAACCGCATTTTAAACACCAAAGACTTGTTCTTTGAGCCGACAGTTTCTAAGAACGGAGAGAATCAGGTGGTTTCTATGAAATTAAAGGTTTCAGATTCGCAATACTTGGAGTATCGCTATGAAGTAAAACCTAATGACTATATGATTGATTTTGCAGTTCGATCCCAAGGATTAAGCAATGTGATCAATACCTCGAATCCTGTTCAATTGGATTGGACCTTAGACGGTTACCGCCATGAGAAAAGTATGCGTACTGAAAATGACATGTATACTTATTACTACTACAAGTCGGAAGATGAAGTTGATTACCTGAATAAAGGAAACTCAGATGTGGTTAATGATTTGGATTGGGTAGCCTACAAACAACATTTCTTTACCTCAAATCTGATCTCTAACAAACCATTTAATAATGCGACCATTACTTCTACGGATTTGGTGCAGGACCAGGAAAGAGATACGGTATACACAAAACGATTTGAGTTGAAGACTCCATTGGCCATGACAAATGGAGAACTGAATTACGACATGAAGTGGTTCTATGGACCAAGTGATTACAACCTTTTAAAGCAATACAAAGACATCGGATTGGATGAAACCGCCGATTTAGGGTGGGGAATCTTCGGATTCTTAAACCGCGTCGTATTCTATCCGGTTTTTAACGCGTTACAAGGATTCATTGGTAACTATGGATTGATCATCATTTTAATGACCATTGTTGTACGGATTATCATGTCACCCTTGGTTTACAAGTCTTATGTTTCTAGCGCAAAAATGAAAGTGATTCGTCCTGAAATGAATGCGATCAATGAGAAGTATCCAGGGAAAGAAAATGCGATGAAGCGTCAGCAAGAAATCATGGCAGTACAACGAAAAGCAGGTGTTAGTATGATGTCGGGATGTGTCCCTGCCCTATTGCAGATGCCTATTTTCTTTGCATTGTTTAAGTTCTTCCCAACCAATATTGATTTACGTCAGAAGAGCTTCTTATGGGCTCCTGATTTATCATCTTATGATATCATATTTGATTTACCATTCACAATTCCGTTTTATGGAGATCACATCAGTTTGTTCCCAATCTTGGCTTCGGTTGCCATCTTCTTCTACATGCAGATGAATCAAAGTCAGCAAATGAGCATGCAACAACCTCCGCAAGAGGGTATGCCAGACATGACCAAAATGATGAAATACATGATTTACTTATCTCCAGTATTCATGTTGGTATTCTTTAACAACTATGCAAGTGGATTGAGTTTGTATTACTTTATTTCCAACTTACTAACGATTACTATTATGTTGGTCATCAAAAACTATGTAATTGATGAGGCTAAAATTCACGCTCAGATTGAAGAGAATAAGAAGAAGCCTAAGAAAACTAGTAAGTTTAGACAACGTTTGGATGCCGCTATGAAGCAAGCACAAGAGCAACAAGCGAGACAACAACAAAACAAAAAGAAATAAATAGGAGTAAGATTTTAGAATTTAGATTTTAGATTTTAGATTTTTTAAAAATATAAAGACCCAAAGCTCTACGTTTTGGGTTTTTTATTTCTATGATTTTTATCAGATAATTATCCCTTTTTCTAGAGTAGTTTTGAGCTATTAAAAGCGCTTAAACTACATGGAGACAAACCCCAAATTAGAGCTTTCCAAGAAAGCCATGAAAGCCTACGGTTACAAAGTGGTCGATGCTATTGTAGACCATTTTGAAAACCTTCCAAATAAAAGTCCAGTTTTTAATGCCTCCCGAGAGGAAATGGACGCTGTATTCCTTGAAAATGCTCCCGAGGAAGGGAAAGACCCTCAAGAGGTTCTTGATTTTGTGGTAAACAAAGTACTCACAGAAACCGATTTTTTAGCGCATCCCAAAGCCTACTCTTTTGTCCCTGGTCCGAGTAATTACATCAGTGTAATGGCCGATGCTTTGGCAACGGGATACAATATTTTTTCTGGAGGTTGGGCCAACGGTCCCGCCGCTGCTGAATTGGAAATTGTCACCATAAACTGGTTACTAAAGTTATTCAAACTCCCATCCAAAAGAGGAGGCGGCATATTTACAAGTGGTGGGTCCATGGCCAACTTAACAGCCATTGTGACTGCAAGACGCATCAAATGTGGAGATGATTATTCAAATGCAGTGATTTATATGTCAGACCAAGCGCATTCTTCAAACATTAAAGCGGTCCGAACCGTCGGATTTAAAAAAGAACAGGTGCGTATCATTCCAACGGATGCTGAGTTTAAATTTTCAATCAACAAACTGAAAAATCAAATTGCCAAGGATAAATTGGAAGGCCTGAAACCATTGTGTGTCATTGCTTCAGCTGGAACTACCAATACAGGAACTGTAGATCCGCTTACTCGAATCGCAGAAATCTGCAAAAAGGAAGACCTATGGTTTCATGTAGACGCTGCTTATGGCGGCGCTGCTATTTTGAGTAAGAATGCAAATATTCATTTGAAAGGAATCTCCAAGGCAGATAGCATTACCGTAGATCCACACAAATGGTTTTTCCAACCCTATGAAATGGGATGTCTCTTGGTTCGAAATTATCGATGGCTAAGCAAGACTTTTACCGCCAAACCTGAGTATTTGAAAGATATTGAGGGAAATACCTCGGAAATTAATTTTTATGATCATGGCATTCAACTGACACGTAGATTCCGAGCTTTAAAGTTCTACATGTCTTTAAAAACATTCGGACTGGCCTCATTTCGAGAAGCCATCGATTACAACATCGAATTGGCTGAGAAAACCGAAACCTATCTGCGTAATAGCCCTGAATGGGAGATTGTTTCTCCTGCTCACCTCGCCATTCTAAACTTTCGATTCCACCCCATTGGTAAGAATTTTTCAGAAAAGAAATTGGATGAAATCAACCAGCGTATATCCCAAGAAATCATTCGTTCGAAAGAGGCCCATTTGGTCACCACTATTCTAAACGGTCAAATCGTTTTGAGAATGTGCTTGATTAATCCACGGACAACTTATGATGATGTAATGCAAACACTGACAAAGTGTGAAGAAATAGCAGAAGGTTTAATTGATGAATAACATAACAATCGAATAATTTAATGAGTCTTTGGTTTATCCAATTATTAAATTAATGGATTATTAATTTATTGAATTATTAAATTATTGAATTATTAAATCACGTTTCTACTCTTCAATCGTCCGTAGTAATTGATATAGTAATAGCAAACCACCAACAGGATTAAGGCCGATTTGAAACCGAATTGATCCGTAAGAAATCCGAATAAAGGCGGAATGATGGCGCCACCGACAATCATGGTACACAAAATCCCGGAGGCTTGGGGTTTCAAATCATCCAATCCTTCCAAAGAAAGGGTAAAAATGGTTGGGAACATGATGGAATTGAACAATCCCACCCCCAAAATAGAGAACATGGCTACCCATCCGAAGGACATGGAAGAAATAAATATCAATGCAATGGCTCCCATGGCAAATATGGACAATACCAAAGCAGGTCTCAACACCTTGGTCAAATAGGAACCTATGAATCGACCGACCATGGCCCCGCTCCAATACAAGGTCACAAAGGATCCTAGAATACCGAAATTATCAATACCGTCTAATTCGTCACCTAATATCAGTTTAGAAATGGAAGAAAGAAAGTCGCTCTTTCTGATGGAATCTGCCAAATTCATGGAATCGAAATAATTGACCAAATAACTACCTATAGCCACTTCAGAGCCTACATAAATGAAAATCCCCAAAGCACCCATCATAAGTGATTTGTTTTTTAGTAATTGGGCATATCCTCCTTTTGGAGCATCATTTAGCAAAGACGGCAATTTCACAAAAAGAAAAACGAGGGCAAGAATTATGACAAAAGATGCAATTCCGATAAAGGGAGTTTGCACCGCCTCAGCTTCTGATAGTAAATAGGCTTCTTTCGCAGTCTCTGATAAGTCATTAATTTCTTCGGATGATTTCACCTTATCGCTAAGGATAAATAAGGCTCCAATAGCAGGAGCAATCGCGGTTCCAAGGGAGTTGAATGCTTGTGACAAATTCAATCTACTGGAAGCACTTTCTTCTGGTCCTAATACCGCCACATAAGGATTCGCAGCGACTTGTAAAATAGTGATTCCACCTGCAAGCACGAAATAGGCCAGTAAGAAAATATTGAACTCACGCATGGAGGCAGCAGGGTAAAATAACAAACAGCCAACCGCCATGGTTGAGAGCCCCAGAACGATTCCTTTCTTATATCCTATTTTCGATAGCAAGAATCCAGAAGGAATAGACAATACAAAATAGGCTCCAAAAAAAGCAAATTGCACTAGTCCAGCTTGAAAATAGGTAAGTGTAAAAAGTTCTCGAATTCTCGGAATTAAACTATCTACAAGTACTGTTATAAATCCCCATAAAAAAAACAATGAGGTTAAGAAAATAAAGGCGGTCGTATAGTTCTTTTTGGTTGATGTCGACATGAATTAAGATTTGTTGTAAAAATCAGATTTGATATTTGTATTTGTCCCGTCTTTAAAGAGGTTGTAACTAAAATGTTCGTGGATGGAATAGGCTCCTGTTTCCCCCATTTTATTGACCGCGATATAAGCGACTTGAAAATCCTTAAAATCTTTACCAGGTTTGTTGACAATCCTACCTATGGCTTCTTCGCAAGCTTCTTGCGGACTCTTTCCTTGGCGCATCAATTCAACAATTAAAAAACTACCAACGGTTTTTAAAACCTCTTCACCCAATCCAGTGGCCGTGGCTCCTCCTACTTCATTATCAACAAAAAGACCTGAACCAATAATCGGAGAATCGCCTACCCGACCAGCCATCTTATATGCCAATCCACTTGTGGTGCAAGCACCAGAGATATTTCCTTCTTTATCAACTGCCAACATTCCGATGGTATCGTGATTTTCAATATTGATGATCGGTTTGTATTCGGATTTTACCTTCCATTTTTCCCAGGCTTTTTTGGAAGCTTCTGTGAGTAAATTTTCGGCTTTGAAACCGCTTTCCAAGGCAAACTTTTTCGCCCCTTCGCCAGCAATCAATACATGCGGCGTATCTTCCATGACCTTTCTTGCTACAGAAATCACGTGCTTAATGTCTTGGACAGCCAAAACAGCACCATAATCTCCTTTTTCGTTCATGATACAGGCATCCAAAGTGACGTTTCCATCACGATCTGGCAATCCGCCTTTTCCTACCGATTGTCCCTTTTCATTGGCCTCCTCAATTCGACAGCCTTGTTCCACTGCATCAAGGGCCGAACCTCCTTTTTGCAACACCTCAGCTGCAGTTCCTACAGCCAATGGTGTATTCCAAGTAGCAATGACAATAGGTCTGACTGGAGTACCTGTCATTGTTGTCTTTTCTGATTTTTCTTGTTCGTCACAACTTGCCAATACGGTTGAAGCAGCTACGAGTCCTAATCCGGTTGCCGATGCCTTTTTTATAAAGTTTCTTCTTTTCATGATTCTCTTATTTTGAGACCTACTTATTTTTGTTGGTATTGCTGAATCTGAATTTCATCTACAAAAATCCAAGATCGACCATTATGTGGATATCCCAGATGCCACGTAGGCAACTCCCCTAGTTTTTTAGCCTTGAGTCGAATATATCTTGCAAACAATCGTTGATTTACACCAACTTGTTCGATAATTACCTCATCTGTTTGAAAGGGTTTGGGCGCCTTCCAATCTTTCATCTTTCGAAATATCCTTCCATCATTCGAATAAGATATTTCTACCGCGGTGGGTAAGAATATCCAGCTTCGCTGGTCTCTTAAAAAATTGATATTTACGGATGAAATTTGTTTTCTACTTCCCAAATCGACTGTGGCGATTACATCGGTATTCCAGTAACCCTGCCATGTTCCTGTTCGAAAATCTTCGGCACCAACGATCCCATCAATCATGGCATTATCCCCTCCTGCATTGTACTGATTCGCGTATTTGGATTCTAGTTGAATCTTGATATTCGGATCAATTTTATAGAATTCCGTAGTAATTATTGGGCTTTTTCCATTGGCATTTTCCGCATACACTTGCAAGGTTGATTTCCTATCAATTGTAATTGGTGTTTCATACTTCACGAAATCCCCCTCATTTAAAGAATAAAAGATTGTTGACCTTTCATCTACAGATTTTAGTTCAACCGTTGTGCTGCCTTTAAAGGCCGTTTCTCCAGAAGCAATGAATGGTGCAGGTACGATTAAATGTTCTTCAATAGATGTGCTAGGCTCATACCCCTTCTGACTTCCCCATTTCGCCGGATTATCCGTCATATCAAAAACTAAGGAGCCTCCAGCCATGATTTCTTCATGCGTGATAAAGGTTCGATCTAATGGTTTCCCATTCAAATAAGCATTTTCTATGTATATATTGGATGTACTTCTATTATTAGCCTGCACGTGAAACTGTTTTCCGTTTTCTAAATTAATGGAAGCTTTATCAAAGAGCGGTGTGCCAATGACATATTGATTTGAAGCAGGTGTTACTGGGTAAAATCCTAGAGATGAAAATACATACCAAGCACTCATTTGTCCGCAATCTTCATTACCTGAAATTCCATCCGGACTATTGGTATATAATTCCGTCAAGATTTGATGAACTTTTTCTTGAGTTTTGTGTGGTCGGTTCACAAAATTATAGAGGTAGGCCATATGATGACTAGGTTCATTACCATGAGCATACTGACCTATAAGTCCTGTGATATCGGCTTGATTACGACCAGATGTTTCGTTTTTAGCCGTGAACAGTTTGTCTAATTGATCTTCTAAACCTTGCTTTCCGCCGAGTAAATTCATGAATCCAGTGACATCCTGAGGAACATAAAAACTATACTGCCAAGAGTTGGCCTCTGTATAATTGAAGTTTACTTCATAAGGATCAAAGGGTGCAAACCAGGTGTTTCTGAACCGTCCACGCATGAACCGCGATTCTGGGTCAAAAATATTCTTGTAGTACTGAGCCCTTTTTGAATACTCTGCGTAATCATCATCCTTACCCATGGCCTTGGCCATTTGGGCAATGGTCCAATCGTCATAGGCATATTCTAAGGTTTTGCTTACTGATTCTGATTCCTTTTCAACCGGAATGAATCCGAATTTCTTGTAGTCCTCTAATCCGAGTTGATCTCGAGTTGCTGAATGTTTCATAGCTTTAAAAGCCTTCTCAGTATCGTAATCACGAATTCCTTTTAAATAAGCATCAGCTATAACTGGAATAGCGTGATACCCAATCATACAGCCAGTGTAACAACCCGCCAAATCCCAAATAGGAATGATTCCTCCTTCATCATACTTCGCCAAAAACGTTTGGATGAAATCATTGGTTCGATCTTCCTCGAGAATGGTATACAAAGGATGAGCCGCCCGATAGGTATCCCACAACGAAAAAACGGTGTAGTACTCAAAGTCCTGGGCCTCATGTATTTTTAAATCCATCCCGCGGTAACGACCATCAACATCTTGATACAAATTGGGGGCAATCATGGTATGATACAAGGAAGTGTAAAAATTCACTTTATGGTCTTGATGATTGTCTTCAACAATAATTTTTTCCAACTGCTTCTCCCAAGTAGCTTGAACTTGGCCTTTGACTTGTTCAAAAGACTTTGAGCCAATTTCAGCCTCCAAATTCTTATGGGCACCCTCCATATCAACAGGTGAAATTCCAATTTTCACATAGACAGGCTCATTATTAGGATTGATAAATTCAAACGCCCTTTTGGTAGGTGCTTTTTTAGAATTTGTATTGTTTTTAAAAGAATGGGAAAACTTGATATAGAAAAACAACCGCTGATCAGTAGCCCAAGCCTTAGAACTTCGCTCCCCTCGAATTTCAGTATCAGAAACAATCTCCAATTGATGCTTTAGAAGCTGATCTCTGTGCTCTAAGTCTAAAATCACAAATTGATTTTGGGCAGTTGGAAATTGATATTTATGAATTCCAGATCGTTCTGAAACGGTCAATTCCACGTCAATATTAGTATCATCCAAGCGAACCTTATAATAGCCAGGTTGTGCTACCTCATTATCATGGGAAAATTTAGACTTATAGCCCTGTTTGCCATTGGCTCCATTATTCAATACAGCAGCATCGGTAGGCATTAGTAATATATCTCCATAATCTGACACGCCTGTTCCGCTTAAATGGGTGTGTGAGAATCCGTAAATCTCGTCATCCGAATAATGGTATCCTGAACATCCATCCCAGCCGTCCAAGCGAGTATCTGGACTCAATTGCATCATTCCGAAAGGTGCTGTAGCACCCGGATAGGTATGCCCATGACCTCCAGTTCCAATAAAAGGATTCACATAGGAAATCAAGGATTTTTCTTTCTTTGCTGGAATAACATCTGGTACGGAGTTGCACGAAATCAAAAGGAAAATGGCAATAAATGATAGTGAAAACTTAAATTTCATTAAAATAGATGTTACATTTATGAACACAAGATACTAAAATGCGGTTTCAACTTTCTTTTAAATTTCTTTTAATTCTTTTTCTGTTCGGATGCAGCTCCAAAATTCAAAAACCTATGGAGCCCAACATCATTCCGAAACCGCTGTCACAAAGCATTCAGCATGGCACATTTCTTTTGAGTAAAGAAACCAAACTTGAGTTTGACAAGGAATTACAAAGCGTTGCTCAATATGCCGAAAACTACCTAAAAGAAACCTATCAAATTCAATTGAACTCAGTTAAAGGTTCTAACAGTCTCAAATTTCTCAACGATCCTAGTATTTCAAACGAAGAAGGGTATCAACTTGATATTACCAACAAAACCATTGAAATTAGAACCAAGAGTCCGAAGGGTGCTTTTTATGCGATTCAAACTTTATGGCAATTACTGCCAATTGCAGGAGTCAAAAAACAAATCAATATTCAATGTATCCATATAGAAGATGCCCCGAGATTCTCCTATCGAGGGATGCATTTAGATGTGGCGCGGCATTTCTTTTCGGTCGATTTCATCAAGCGATATTTAGATCTCATGGCTATGCTGAAAATGAATACATTTCATTGGCATTTGACGGAAGATCAAGGTTGGCGCATTGAAATTAAGAAGTATCCGAAGCTCCAGGAAGTCGCGGCCTTTAGAGATGAGACCTTAATAGGTCATTATTCCGATCAACCACATCAATTTGATGGAAAAAAATACGGAGGATACTATACGCAAGAACAGATCAAAGAAATAGTATCCTATGCCTCCGAAAGACAAATAACTGTGATTCCGGAAATTGAAATGCCTGGACATTCACGCGCAGCCATTGCTGCATACCCCGAACTAGGTTGCACAGGAGAACAGATTACCGTAGCTACAAAATGGGGCGTTTTTGAAGATGTTTATTGTCCGAGTGAAACCACCTTCCAATTTCTTGAGGATGTGATTGACGAAGTTGTCGAATTGTTTCCTGGAAAATACATTCACATTGGTGGTGACGAGGCGCCGAAGACACAATGGAAGAACAGCGCTTTATGTCAGCAAATTATTAAGGAAAAAGGACTTAAAGACGAACACGAATTGCAAAGTTATTTCATCACGCGTATGGAGAAATACATTAATTCGAAAGGCAAGGAAATCATTGGATGGGATGAAATCTTGGAAGGCGGTTTGGCCCCCAATGCCACGGTAATGTCTTGGAGAGGCACGAAGGGCGCGGTGGAAGCCGCGAAAGAAGGACACAATGTAATTTTAACTCCGGGATCACATTGTTATTTTGATCATTACCAATCGGACAATGACAATGAACCTTTGGCCATAGGCGGATTTCTACCTCTAAAAAAAGTATATAGTTTTGAGCCCATTCCGACCGAATTAAATGAGACGGAAAGCAAGTTTGTATTGGGCGCCCAGGGAAATGTTTGGACCGAGTATATGAAAACTCCGTCTCAGGTGGAATACATGGTGTTTCCGCGAGCTATTGCATTGAGTGAAGTGGTTTGGTCTTCGAAGGAAAGTCGAAATTACAACGACTTTATCAAAAGACTTGAGTTCTTCAACAAACGATTGGATGCTCGAAAGGTCAAATATGCCAATCATTTGTATGATATTCAAGGGAAGTTGGTAACCAAAGAAGAAGGGCTCACCTACTCCTTACAAACCACTACGAACAAACAAATCAAATATTCCCTTACTAATGAAAAGCTAGAGACACTTTATAAAGGACCTTTCAAAATTGATCAATCTAGCGAAATCAAGGCGGCAGTATTTGACGAACAAGGGAATCAACTAGGAAATACTTTTTCACAGAAAATTCTCCTACACAAGGCGGTTGGAGCAAAAATTCAGTTAAACGTCCCACCACATGCAAAATACAACGCAGGGGGAAAACAGGCCTTAATCAATGGTATTTCAGGAAATAACAAACGATATGGTGACAATGAGTGGTTGGGTTTCTCGGGCGATGATTTGGTAGTAACCATCAGTTTTGATCAACCAACAGAAATAAAATCCATCGCAACCCGATTTCATAATGGGAATGGTCAGTGGATTTATGCTCCGAAAGAAATCCAAATTCAATTTGATAATGAAGAGGCTATTTTTTCCCAAAAAATAAATTCAACTGAATTATTAGTTCCAGTTAAACTGAACAATTTTGGGCGTAAAACCGTTCAAAAAATACAGATCTCAATTCCGAATTATGGACAAATTCCAGAAGGCAAACAAGGCGCTGGCTATCGCGCTTGGACTTTTATTGATGAGATCATTGTTGAATAACGAGTGTCAGTTCGAGTGAAATTGTAGAACAATTTTGTATCGAGAACAAATTAAATCTCGAGTCAATTTTCATTCAACGAAAATCACTCGATATGACAAAACCATAAAAAATGAAACTAGAAATCTGCGCGAACTCTTTTCAATCTGCTTTAAATGCTCAAACTGGCGGTGCAGACCGAATCGAATTGTGCTCAGAATTATCGGTGGGTGGCGTTACTCCTTCATTCGGACTGCTAAAAAAGGTAAAAGAGCACATTAACATTCCAATTCATGTATTGATTAGGCCTAGAAGCGGAAATTTTGTGTATTCGGAGACGGAATTTGAGCAGATGAAATCGGACATTGAAGTTTGTAAAGAATTCGGATTCGAGGGAATTGTATCTGGAGTACTGCATAATGATCATACCTTAGATGAAGTCAAAACCAGAGAATTGGTTGAGCTTTCAAGACCATTGTCCTTTACCTTTCATAGAGCTTTTGATTGTGTTCCAGATCCCAAAAAGTCACTCAAAACCCTAATAAACATAGGAGTTGAAAGAGTTCTTACATCAGGTCAAAAAGAAAGTGCTATTGAAGGAATTGAACTCCTCAAGGAATTAAAGCAGCTTGCAGGGAAGAATATTATTATTCTACCCGGAGGTGGAATTAACGCATCAAACGCCAAAGAATTCCAAGCAATCGGAATTCAGGAAGTGCACGCGTCTTGTTCCAAAGAAATAATAGCAGCACAACCATTTTATGACAATACCTCACAAACGATTTCAGATCTAGAGATCATAAAGAGTTTGGTTCAAAAATTGAAAGATGAATAAGATCCAACAAATGAAAAAAATCTTCCCATTACTTGTTGTGTTGATATTTTTCCAATCCTGCGAAACCATGATGGAAACCCCTATTGAAACATCAATACATCAACATTGGGAGTTCAAAGGAAAGGATACATTGGATTGGCAAAAAGCCACCATTCCTGGAAATATTTTTACAGATCTTCTTTCCAACAATACCATTCCAGATCCAATGATTTTGGATAATGAAAACCAAGTTCAATGGGTATCACAAAAAGATTGGGTGTATCAAACATCTTTCGAACTGAACAATAAAATTCTTTCTCAAGATCATGTTGAACTAAATTTCGAAGGACTTGACACTTATGCCAAGATTTATTTGAATGATTCCTTGATAGGAAATCCGAATAATGCCTTTCGAAATTGGCAATTTGACATAAAACGTTTGGCGAAAAACAAAAATCATTTGCGAGTTGAATTTCAAAATTTCGAACAGGTTGAAGGTTTAAAAGAAGCAAAAAATCCATACAAACTTCCAGAAGGAAAAAGAGTGTATACGAGAAAAGCTCAATTTCAATACGGTTGGGATTGGGGTCCGGTTTTAAATACCATGGGGATTTGGAAACCTGTTCACCTAAAATCTTGGAAGGATGGGGTGCTGCGTGATGTATTTATCCGACAAGATTCCATAAGCGATGATTCAGCAAATATAACAGCCGAATTTACCATTGAAAGCGACATCACTGCAATAGCTGAATTAAAAGTGAGGGTAGATGGTCAAACCATTTCAACCGAGGTGAAACTGAAAAAAGGAGTGCATACCTACAAGTTGCCCATTACCATTTACAATCCGAAGTTATGGTGGACACACAATTTGGGAGATCCTCATCTTTATGTATTCGACTCGCAACTCTCAATTGGAAATACCATCAAGGACAAAAAGACCATCAGAAAAGGGATTCGAAACATTGAATTGATTACGGAGAAAGACAGCATTGGCGAATCCTTCTATTTCAAACTAAATGGTGTTCCTGTATATATGAAAGGTGCGAATTACATTCCGGCTCACAGTTTTCAAAGTCGAGTTAGTTCAGAAAAATATCAAAAGTTACTTTCTGATGTTGTGGCGGCAAATATGAATATGTTGCGTGTTTGGGGCGGCGGAATCTATGAAAGTGATGAATTTTATGAGTTATGCAATGAGAAGGGAATATTAGTATGGCAAGATTTTATGTTTGCCTGTGCGATGTATCCAGGAGATAAGGCATTTCTGGAGAATGTAAAAATCGAAGCTGAAGAACAAACCAAAAGGCTGCGCAATCATACTTCCATAGCCTTGTGGTGTGGAAACAACGAAAACTCCGAAGGATGGCGCCGCTGGGGATGGCAAGCCAATCGAACAGAAGAAGAAAAAGCAGCTATTTGGAAGGATTATCTAGCGCTCTTCGATTCTATCTTACCAAAAGTTGTTGAAACCAATACCCAAACCGATTACTGGGAATCATCCCCAAAATACGGACGCGGAAACCCAAAATACAAAACAGAAGGCGACGCCCATGATTGGTGGATTTGGCACGATGCTTATCCGTTTGAACATTTGGAAGAAAACGTTCCTCGATTTATGAGTGAATTCGGATTTCAGTCTTTTCCAAGTTATGAATCAATTCGATATTTGAATCAAAAGGATTCCATTGATTTAAATACGGATGCTATTCGTTCTCATCAAAAACATTCAAGAGGATTCCAGCTGATTGAAGAATACCTGAAGCGTGATTATAAAATCCCAGAAAAGGACGAGGATTATGTGTATGTAAGTCAATTGTTACAAGCGAAGGGAATGGTAATGGGAATTGAAGCCCAACGACTGGCGAAACCCTACAATATGGGAACCTTATACTGGCAATTGAATGACGTTTGGCCTGGCATATCATGGTCTTCTATTGATTATTTTGGCAACTGGAAAGCCCTACATTACAAAACAAAAAAGGCTTTTTCCAACGTGTTACTGGTCACGAAACCATCCAAATATGATTATGACACCTATATCGTAAACGACTCCTTATCGCCCATCACCGATACTTTGAAGCTAAGAATCATTGACTTTTATGGCAAAACAATAAGGTCTTCTGCAAAACTTGTCACCGTCGAGGCCAACTCATCACAAAAAGTTGACTTTACACCAGATGTCAATATTTACAAAGCTGGTTATGTTTACATTCGAGAATTCAATGGAAAAAAATCGTTTTACTTCTTCGAAAAACCCAAAAATCTTATATTTCCTGAGGAGAAAATTACATCGGTCATCCAGAAAACACAAAACGGATTCGAAATTACACTTTCCTCTAAAGTGTTTCAAAAAGATGTGTTTTTAAGCACAAAAACTCAAGGTCATTTTTCTGACAACTTCTTTCATCTAGAACCAAATATGCCTCAGAAAATTCAGTTTACAACCAAGGATGGAGCGATAGAAGATTTATCCATCAAAAGCTTGAACATCATCTATCCATAAGGTTTCGATTGCGAATCATCTTGTCTTTCCTAGCACTAATCGACCGAATCGGAATTTAGTCGATTGAAACCTGCTGTTGGTCGATATTTTGGCTAAATATCCTTATTTCACCACGACCTTTGTGAGACATTCAAATAGTAATCAAAAAACTGTACCGATGAAAACGAAAGTCCTTTATGCACTGTTGATCTTATTTTCTATTTGGTCTTGTAGTACCGATTTAGAGGAAATTAAAAGCAATCAACAAAATCCAACAAGCAACGAAATCACGGATTTGAAAATTCCTTCAAACTTCGATTTTAAAACTACGGATAAAATCAACGTTAATATTACTGTGAAGAGCCTCACAGACGCGGCTTTGGCCAAAACAAAAGTGAGCTTCTTTACGGCTAATCCGGATTTTGAAGGAGAGTACTTAGGTTCCGGATTTACCAATACCTCTGGCAAACTGATTACCGAATTACAAGTGCCTAGTTATTTAGAGGAAGTATTTGTACAAGTACATAGTTCTGGTTTTGCCAATCAGAAAACGGTACCGCTTACCAATCAATTGAATTTAGAATTCGGAGGAAAACCTGCGGCTAGAAAGGCTTCGAAGGCTGCAAAAACTGCCGGTGACCCAATTCATATTTCAGGCAATTACTATTATATGGGAGATTTTACCACAGGTAATTACAATGGCCTCCCTTTATATCTTGAACCCGATGGTGATCAATTAAGTCAGGACTTTTTAGATGGCGTTGATGCGTCCCTTCCAGAAGACAGACCCGTTCCAATTTATAACCCAGAGTATCTTACAAATGGAAACGAATTGGATATCGTCGTTAAGGAAAAAAGTGACGTTTGGGTAACCTTCGTTTCTGAAGGAGCAGGTTACAGAAATTCACTAGGATTCTACAAATTTGAAACGGGCAATCCTCCAGCAACGGTTAATGATATAGATTCTGTTTTTGTGGTGCTTCCAAATACCTCATTTGAGTATTCTGGTGGTCAGCTACGTGCGGGTGATAAGGTAAGATTAGGAACTTTCGAACCTGGAACAACTATTTCATGGGTGTTGTTCCAAAATGCATACAATTCCAACGGTGTTAATGTCACCAAACCAAAATTTTATTCGAGGTTAGACCTTAATACTTCGGAGAATCCCGATAAACGTCAGCATACAGTTCAATTAATCGATATTGGTCGACAATTGTTATTAATTGGATTCGAGGATTTATATCGATCTAATGGAGGTAGTGATGATGACTTTAATGACTTAATTTATTATGTTTCAGCAAATCCATGGGACGCCATTGAGATTGGGGCAATGCCTCAAGTAAAACCGGTTACTGACCGCGATGGCGATGGCATATCGGATGAAAGTGATGATTTTCCTGATGACCCATTACGTGCCGTTCGAAACACCTATACAGGTTCATTAGCTTATGAAGATTTATGGCCGTCTCAAGGCGATTATGATTTTAATGATCTCGTGCTCGATTATGAAATTGACCATATCTTAAACGGAAACAACCTTGTGGTAGATATCGAGGCCGACTGGACCATCAAGGCAGTTGGAGCCGGATTTAAAAACGGATTCGGATTTGAATTTGATGGATTATCACCAAATAACATAGCAAGTGTTACTGGTCAAAGTTTGCAAGAGAACATTATTACAACCAATGCCAATGGTACAGAAGCAAGTCAAGGCAATGCCTCAATTATAGTATTCGATAATGTGTTCAATGAGATTCAAAGTGCCGGTGGTAAATTTATAAACACGGTACAGGCAAATCCATATACAACTCCAGTGACCTTAAGTAATGTGATTAATTTCACCAATCCAATTGAACAGAATAATATCGGCCTTCCCCCTTATGATGCCTTTATCTTTGTGAATGGTGAGCGCGGAAAGGAAGTACACCTACCTGGTCATACACCAACAGATTTGGCGGAAAACGAATGGTTCAGTACGTCTGCAGATGCCACTGATTTTTCAAGCAACTATTATTACAAAACATCGAACGGATTACCATGGGCCATCAATATATCTCAGCCTTTTGATTATCCAACAGAACTATCCGCAATTAATGAAGCCTATGTGAATTTTGCAACTTGGGCTACTAGCGGAGGAACTTTAAATGAAGATTGGTATCTCAACCTGTCTAACAACAGAAACAACAGCAAAATATTTAGTAAGTAGAAGTTAGTTAAAATGATGAATCCCGGATTTCGAAAGAGGTTCGGGATTCTTTTTTTAGAAACGAAAAAAAATTACTGAACAACAAATTTCCAGTGCCGGTTCCCCGAATCCTTAATGAAATAAATTCCTGAAGATAAGGCCGGAATGTCAATATAAGATCTATTTGTATTTGTGTCAAATCGGTGTTTCAATGACAGTTTTCTACCTCTTAAATCGATGAGCCAATAGGTGTTATCAGACCCTGTATTTGTGATTGTAATAGTTGAACTTGCTTCAACTGGATTGGGATACAAAACCCTTTCTGTATTAAGATTATTTGTAGATTCTACGGAAAGTGAATTTCTGCCGTTGAAATAAGGCATACCGAAATTAAAGGCATCTACCCCTACTTTTTCACCGATCAGTCTTCCAGGAATATCATCCGCAGGTGGGTGGATTCCGCCCCAAATACGCGACAAACTACATTGATCTGAAGCATCCCGATAAGTTGCCCATTGCAAAATCACATCCACTGAAGGTCCCTCTTCAAAGACTAAGAATTCGTTCTTCTTGGCTACAAACTCACCCATTCCTCCAGGAAAATAAGCATCACCCGTTAACAGGGTTAGCAATTCTGCTGCCGCCCTCGAATAGGTTGAATGTCCAGATACATAGCCCGCAAAGGGTGGTGTCACAAAACTGGGTCGTTGGTAGGGCCACCAATTTTCGGCGAGAATCCATCCCACCCCGGCTTGATCTGTATTCGGATCTCCAATATTACTATGACCAATCCAGGTATATAATTTGATCTTTCCAGTATTCTCTGGATTTCGAATGGCCAAAGGATCATCGGCACCGACCAACTCAATATATTCGGGCTCTAACAAAATTCCGTTTGGATGATAACTGGGCAAATTCGAATCGGAACTTTGCCCTAGATCCGCCATGTGTCGAATTGCAGAGATTGGCCGAATATAGTCGTACCATCCTTTTACACTCCATGCGGAAATTGCAGCATCATGCATGGCTCCACCCAATAGAAAATAGGCTTTCACATCCCACTCTAGCGGGTTTAATACCTGACCTTCGCCCTCCAGTTTCTTCTCAAAATCTTGATGGTCATTTACATAATTAAGGATGGTAAACCAATGTCCCGGTGGCGTTTCAGAATCAGGTCCGTCCGCCCAAAACTCTGCCAACACCCTTGTATAATCGCCTCTTGGCACCACTTGACTTTGATAAGGTTGATTCGTTGCAGGATTCACAGCATGTCCTTCTCCGATATCACCTCCATCAATCAATTTGTAAAAATTCATATAATCTGAGTAGGCAGTTGGAAAATCCGAAGAAGAAATATTACCGATTTTTTTGGGTGAAACATCCCATAAAACACCATCTGATGAATCTAAATGACTACTCCAAATACTCACTTGAGCAAAACCTTTTTTATAGGCTTCATCCGAAGTTGTATTGGTATCTCCCAAATAAGGTGGTGCTAAGGGATCGTGGTAAACATGATAATGATTTCCATCTCTTGAAAAGGTTGACTTATCGGAATCTTTTAAGGCAAATGGAAAAACATTACCCCACTCCGGACTTAAAAAATCGATGGTACTTCCTTGAATGACATTTCCGCTTTGATCGATAAACGTATCCAAACTCAATGATTGCCATCTGTTGGGATCGGTAAGAGTGGGGTTGCCAGGCAAAGCAGGCGCTAAAGCCTGATTCACAGGCTGATAAAAAGCATTATCATAATCTGAAATCTCTCTTGAATTATCTTGAGATCCATAGGCAATAATGGTTTGAGCAATATAATTTCCGAGAGCAGCGGCATCACCATTCTGATAATTGACATTGGTTAAACCTGTATCGTAGCCAAGTTGTTGCATTAAAAGATCAAGCTTTTCTTCAATGTCTTCACTACTTGGCGAATTTTTAAAACGATGTTTAAGAAGGCGATATGCAGCATAACTTATGGCTTTCTTTCTGGAAGTTTCAATATCTTCATTCGGGGTGAAGCTTTGAAGTTCGCTGACAAAACCATGGACTTGATTACCTGTAAGAAATGGAAGGGCTTCATCACTATAAGCTGCCCATGCATCATACATGGCAATGCTTGTATGAAATAAGTTTCGTGCATGAACAGTGGGTCTAGCAAAGTCACCGCGAATAGCTTCCAAAAGCGCTTCATTCCAAATTCGAGCAAGCGATTTATCTTCTGCTAAATTGTTGAGATCTAAATTCACCTGAAGGATTATTTCCGCACTTTGACAAGTTCCATCTGACACCACCAAACTTACCTCAGAAATGGGTTCGAACTCCCACTTCACAGTTATTTCCTGGGTGCCTTGACCGGAAATAATGCTACCTCCTTTTACCTTCCAGATAATCGAAGATCCTTGGTTCAACTGATAGCTGTAGTTTTGAGTGCTAAAATAACTAGCATTCGTCGGGCCCGAAATAGTAGTACTTACCTGAGCATATTCACAAGATCCATCTGATACAGTAGCCTGTGGATTGTAGTTACAGGAATTCGGATCTGTACAACCTTTTATTTTGGCAGCCGGACTAATATTCATCACCTGATACGACGAATTTTCAATGGCTTTTCCGAATGTATTTAAATCAAGATTGTTATAAATATCTACATGTCCAGATGGCCATTCAATTTTCAATTCTTGGATACGCGTTGCATTGTTCAATCCGAAGTGAACTGGTTTTAGACTTTGTCCTAAAAATCCGACTCCGGAGTAATATCTGATGAACGTATCCCGATCGGTGATGAGCGTAATTTTTGTTCCAATAGCGTCTCTGTTGGATATGGTTCCTTGTAATGACAATTGATACCATTTTGATAAAGAAGCCCCATTATTACCGATAGTACCATTTTCATAAAAGAATGAGTTCCCTTTTCCATTGGTAATAAATACATCCAAATCACCATCATGATCATAGTCAAAATCCAACACCTCAACGCTTACGGTTAATTCGCCCAATCCTTGGTCATTTGTATTTCGAAAAGATGGATTGCCATTGGTATAGGAATTTTCAAAATAGAGGTTAATGAACTCGTCTTCGGGTGAATTTTCAAATCCATTGACAACTATTAAATCCTCGTCACCATCCAAATCGAAGTCCGCGAATTTTGTCCCCCAAGACCATCCTGTATTTTTCACTCGGAGTTCTGTTGCTCTGTCGTCAAATGTATTATCGCTTTTACCAGTGAGTAAGACGTTATTGGCTATGGTTGATATATAGAAATCGAAAGATTGGTCTTTGTTATAATCACCAATAGCAATCCCCATGTCATTGAATTTGACATCCAAATTGTAATCGGCGGCAGCCTCTGTAAAGGAAGTCCCATTGGAATTCAGAAACAATTGATTGGGCTCTCGAAAATCATTGGTAACATAAAGATCCATCCAACCATCTTTATTAAAATCATAGGGAAACGGATTGTATCCTGGTAAATCTACTGTCGTTTCGATACCACTAGAAGTGGTGATGTCGGTGAAGGTACCATCTCCATTATTTTGATAGAGTGTATTGGACTTACAACCCTTCCAATCAACAACATAGAGGTCGAGATAGCTATCATTGTTGTAATCAAACCAAACAGCACCTGTATTATCGCAACCATTGGTTCTGGTAATCCCAGAAGTCTCGGTAACCTCCGTAAATGTTCCATCACCCTTATTTTGAAACAATTGGACTCTTGACAAATGCGTAAACAAAATATCAGGATCCCCATCATTGTCATAGTCGCCCCAGTACGCACCGAACTTGTACCCTTTCAATCCCAGAAAGTTATCATAGCTGGGTCCTAAGTCATCAAATGGGAGCAAATTCTCCAAGCCTGAGCCGACCGTTACATCCGAAAAAGTTCCATTTCCGTTGTTACGAAATAGTTTGCTACTTGTTGATTCATTGCCTACCTCATCTTTCCATAAGGATACCACAAATATGTCAAGATCATTATCACCATCATAGTCGGCCACAGCAACTCCATTGTTCTCCTTGAGGTCTTTAAATCCGACTAAGGATTCAACTCTTGTGAACATTTGCTGAGCTTCAAGCTCATGAACCCCGAGGAGCACAAAGAGACAGACTAGAACCAACGATTTGGAGCTCTTCCTATTCATGGAAAGATAAATTTGAAGCATAAAAAAACAACTGCTGTAATAACACAGATTGAAAACTTTTGAAGGCTAAAGATAACCAAGTTTCGCCTCAATTAAAATGAAGAAATACAAGTGCTTTTAATTTGAATTCTTTCTAAAATTCAATTCGAAATAAGATTCTAAAAATCCCCAACCGTATCCTAAAAATTGAGTGAACGTTGTTAGTATTGACAACATTCCGACCCGAATACCATTGTAAAATCCACTGGTTAAGAAAATCAGTAGGAAATACAGAAAGTAAAGACCCAACGGATGTAGCTCACCAAAAAAGGCAGCTATGATACTGATGTCGATTCCGATTAAGAACAGACTTGGAAACCAAAAAGTTAATTTCCCTGTTCCTGGATATTTTTTGTTCAGAATAGGACGGGCCTTTCCAAAGGCAAAGGTTTGATTGAAAAACTGTTTGATATTGGTTCTTCGTTTGTGATACACGAAAGCTTCCGGAATTAACTGAGTTTTGAATCCCTTCTCCCAGAGACGAAAGGTAAAATCAATGTCCTCACCGGTTTTCATTTCTGAAAAGCCTTTGGTTGTCTCAAAAGCTTCCTTTGACATTCCCAAATTGAAACTTCTCAATTGAAACTTTCCTACTCCTCCCTTTTTCCCACGAATTCCGCCGGTAGTGAGAAAAGAAGTCATTGAAAAGTTGATGGCCTTTTGCAGAGGAGTAAAATTGGGATGTGCTGCATCTGGTCCTCCATATGCGTCGGTATATTCTTTTGATAGACTCTGATGTACATGAGAAAGATAATCCTCGGGTACAATCACATCGGAATCGAGAATGATAAAATAATTCCCTAATGCTCTTTGCATCCCATAATTACGACTCATTCCCGCTCCTGTATTCTCCTTGTCGAAGTATTTTATAGTTAATTGGTCCGCATATTTTTCGATCACTTGATCTGCCTTCAAGGATGATCCGTCTTCAACAATAATGACCTCAAAGGACTCCCGAAAAGATTGATTGACCAAGCTTTCTAGTAACTCGTCAATCTCTTGAGGTCGATTATATACCGGAACAATTATGGAAAAATGTAAAGCCAAGTTTAAGGAAGTTTAAAATACGGATTGTAAATAATCCCGATGACGTTATTCCAAGGATCAAACACCGATGCTACCATCAAATCACCACCGACATTATTGGGCTCTTCATGAACTGTAGCACCAATTGTAAGAAGATAATCAAAGGATTTCTGAATATCTTCAACACCCCAATAACTTAACACATTAGTGCCTTTGGGAGTCGTATTTTCCGCTGGCAACAAACCCAATTCATATCCTCCAATATTGAATCCGACATAAAATCGTTCGTCAAAATAGGGCTCCGTTCTAAAGGCCTTAGCATACCAATCTTTGGCTTCTTGGAGATTGGGTACCATATAAACTGTTGTGCGTAATCCTAACATGGCATTGATTTAAGCGAAGGTAAATAAAAAACGCAAACCAGTTGGTTTGCGCTTTTCTATATCGTCATTTCCGAATTATTCTTCATCTACGAATTTATCCATCACTGCATCACTCACTCCCATGTTAGAGAACCCTCCATCGTGAAATAAATTCTGTAAGGTTACCTTCTTAGTTAAATCTGAGAACAGTGAAATGGTGTAATCAGCGCACTCTAGCGCTGTGGCATTTCCAAGCGGACTCATTTCATCAGCGTACTTAATAAATCCGTCAAAACCTTTTACTCCACTTCCTGCGGTAGTTGGTGTTGGCGATTGAGAAATCGTATTTACACGAACCTTATGATCTCTTCCGAAGAAATACCCAAAACTTCTTGCAATGCTCTCTAAATACGCCTTGTTATCGGCCATATCATTATAGTCGGGGAATACTCGTTGTGCTGCCATGTAGGTCAATGCAACAATAGAACCCCATTCGTTCATGGCTTGTTTATTATATAAAACATTCATGGTTTTATGGAAAGAAACGGCAGACACATCCCATCCTTTGGTGGTAAAGTCATATTTTGGGTCGGTATAATGTTTCCCTTTTCGAACATTCACTGACATTCCGATGGAGTGCAATACAAAATCTAGTTTTCCTCCTAGAATCTCCATTGACTTCTCTACCAAGTTGGTAAGATCATCCATACTTGTGGCATCCGCAGGAATAATTTCAGATCCCGTTTTTTCTGCCAAAGCATTCAATTCTCCCATTCTCATGGCAATTGGAGCATTGGTCAATACAAATTGAGCTCCTTCTTCATGTGCTCTTTCCGCTACCTTCCAAGCAATGGAGTGTTCGTTCAACGCACCAAAAATGATTCCTTTTTTACCTTTTAATAAATTGTACATATTACTTTAGTTGTTTGTCTTTAGTTATTGATAGGGCAAATATACTTTTAATTTAATAAGTCCTTCGCATGGGATAAAGCCGAATCGGATACATTCTTTCCACTTAGCATTTCTGCGATTTCTACAATTCGTTCGTCATCTGAAAGTCTGGTAATATTAGTCAGTGTTTGTTGTTGCTGATCTTCTTTAAACACCTTATAATGCTGTTGTCCCTTAGCTGCAATCTGTGGTAAATGCGTAATGGCCAACACTTGCATTTTCGTACTCATCTCCTGCATGATGGCCGCTATTTTATTGGAGATCTCACCGGAAACACCTGTGTCAATCTCATCAAAAATAATGGTAGGAAGGTTGGTTTTTTCTGATAAGATACGTTTCACAGAAAGCATGATTCTAGAAAGTTCTCCTCCTGAGGCTACTTTTTTCAACTCTCCAAAATTGGCGCCCTTATTGGTGGATACTTGGAAACTCAAAACATCTCGTCCGTTCGATAAAAATTGATCAGATGGGCGCAATTCCAAATTAAACCGGGCATTCCCCATTCCTAAGCCTTCTAGTAATTTTTCAAGTTGTTTCACCAAAGATGGAATACCTTTCTGACGTTGCGTAGAAATCTTATCCGCTAAGTTTGCCAATACTTTTTCGGAAGACTCAATTTGAGCTTTCTTCTGATTGATGATTTCCTCAGCATTTTCAACCGTTCCAATTTTCTCTCCCAATTGATTGTAAACTTCGAGTAATTCTTCAATAGAACTAACATAATGCTTTTTCTGTAACTGAAAAATCAATTGAAGTCGGTCGTTGGATCGTTCCAATTCAATCGGATCAAAATCAATAGATTCGTTTTCATCTTCCAATTCAGAAAAAATATCATCGAATTCGATTTTCAAACTTGAAATTCGGTCGTATAATTCAGAATAAGAATTTGCAAATGAAGAGATTTTAGACAAGCTATTCTCCAAGGCATGTAACAAATTCTGAATTCCTATTTCGTCATCCGAAGCAAGGTGAATGGATTCTGATAACTGCCTTTTGATCTCCTCAACATTATTGAGCTTGTCAAGTTTAACTTCTAAATTTTCTTGTTCTCCTACTTCTAATTGAGCTTCTTCCAACTCCTTATACAGATGAAGGTTGTAATCGTATTGTTGATGTACCTCGCGTTGCTTTTGCTCGATCTCCTCAAGTTCCTTTTGAAGTTTTTTGTAATGCTTTAATTCTAGGAAGTACTCCTGCAAAACCTTCTCATTGTTTACAAAACTATCTAATACGTAAAACTGATAGGAATTATCAGACAATTGTAAGGTCTGATTTTGGGAATGAATATCAATCAGGTATTTCTTTAAGGTATTGATAACGGGCAAGGTGACCGGTGTGTCATTGACAAAAGCTCTAGATTTCCCTGAAGGCAATATTTCCCTTCTAAGGATTGATTCTTCCTCGAAATCAAGATCATTTTGATTGAAAAAATGCTCAAGATGATAGTTCCTGATGGAAAATCTGGCTTCAATAATACACTTCTGAGAATTGTCTTTGAGCGAGGTAGAATCCGCTCTATTTCCAAGAACCAAACCTAATGCCCCTAAAATGATGGATTTACCAGCACCTGTTTCCCCTGTTATAATGGACAAGCCATTGTGAAACTGAATGTTCAGTTCCTCAATTAAAGCGTAATTCTTTATGTATAACTGGGTTAACAAGCGGTTTGTTTTGGGTGATTAAAAGTAACGAAATTCGCAGAAACTTCACCAAATTATTGTTCGATATTCGCCCACTTTGAACTGTTGTTGGGAGATATTTTTTTGAGGATGGTCACCAATCTTCCTTGAAATCTAGTTCGGTATCCGTCTGAATAAATATTGACAATTTCATTGGCCTTCGCGTCAAAAAAGATCCGTAGAAGGTAATTTCCTACAGTTTTATTGAATAACTGCTCTAAGGAAATAAGATTTTTTTCAACAGTTGTCTTTCCTCGTTCCTCATTGCTCGCGTAATAGTCCATACCCAAGCGATGGTAATCATACATCACCTCTCGATATTGTTTTAAATTAGGTGATAACAGATTGTCAATCAATAAAAAACGATTCTGTCTACCAACCACATTCTGCCAAGAAGAAATTCCGCTTTGTTGCGCTTGTAGCATTACATTTTCAGCCTCTTTCAATTCAGCTTCTCCTCCAAACTTCTTGAAGGAATCTGCATCTACTCCAAGAATAATATAAGCATAAAAAACAATGGTGGAGACTAAATTACTATCAAAGGCATTACGATTGAATAACAAGGGTTCGAACTCATTATAGGTGAAGTCAAAACTTTCATCTCGAATATTGAGCAAGGGTGATTCATAAGAAGAACCATATACAGGTCTTGAAGATTGCACCTGCAATGTTGCTGTGAATCGATTATCCTCACGTGAGGTAATAATGATGGTAAATGAACAATTGATTTTTTCTGAAGGCTGAACAACCTTGTTGGTCCATTTAGTTTGATTCAAAAACTCAATCAAGGAGGTTTCTAAAGTCTTAAAAATCTGAAGATTTGAGCCTTGTACTTGCTGAAAGTTAACGTTTACTGTGCTATTCAATTCTTGTCCTTCAGACAATTGAACCAATGACAAGAAAAACAATAAAAAGAAATACCTAGGATTGAAGGCTTTTTTGAATGTAATTGAAAATGTCTTGAGCAACTTCATCTTTTGACTTTAAGTTATAGACTTCAGATTTGAAATTCTTATCAATAATAGTGATTTTATTTGTGTTGGTCGCAAAACCTGCTCCTTTATCATTTAAAGAATTCAAAACGATGGCATCGAGGTTTTTAGAACTGATCTTCTTCTTAGCATTATCCAATTCATTATTGGTTTCCAATGCGAATCCTACTAAGAACTGATGCTGCTTCTTTGCTCCTGCACTAGCCAAGATATCCTGAGTTGGTTCCAACTCCAAGTGTAACGAAGCATCTTGCTTCTTTATTTTTTGATCGGCAAGGTTTTTCGGTTTGTAATCGGCAACAGCCGCTGAAAAAATTGCGATGTTCACTTCTTCAAAATATTGGTGAACTGCTTGGAACATATCATTCGCAGAAACAACATTGATTCGTTGTACCAAAGAATGATCAATACTTTGATGAGTGGGTCCTGTAATCAAGTAAACTTGAGCTCCTAAATCAGCTGCTACTTTGGCTAAGGCAAACCCCATTTTACCAGAAGATTGATTTCCAATAAAGCGAACCGGATCAATAGCTTCATAAGTCGGACCAGCTGTGATCAACACCTTTTGATTTTTGAGGGGTAATTGACTGAGAATATCCTTCTCAATAAAATCTACAATATCTTGAGGCTCTGCCATCCTTCCTTCACCAACCAAACCACTTGCTAATTCTCCTGAGGTGGCCGGAATGAGAATATTACCAATCGATTGCAATGTTTCCAAGCTCTCTTTGGTTGAAGCGTGCTTATACATGTCTAAATCCATCGCAGGAGCGAAGTAAACGGGACATTTAGCAGAAAGATAAGTAGCCACTAAAAGATTGTCTGCCGAACCATTTTTCATTTTCGACATGGTATTGGCAGTAGCCGGTGCGATCAACATCAAATCGGCCCACAAGCCCAACTCAACGTGATTGTTCCACACAGCATTTTCATCCTCTTCATCAAAAAAAGAGGAATAAACTTCGTTTTTAGAAAGGGTGCTTAAAGTAAGTGGAGTGATAAAATCTTTGGCAGAAGGAGTCAAAATTACTCGAACTTCTGCCTTTAATTTTATGAAAAGTCTTACTAAATGAGCTGTTTTATAGGCCGCAATTCCTCCAGTAACACCTAAGAGAATCTTCTTGCCTTGTAAAACAGACATTATTCAGATTCTGGAGTTCTGTGGTAGATTTTTTCGTTTAACCATTCTTCAACCGCCATTGCTGTCGGCTTTGGCAAACGCTCATAAAATTTAGATACTTCGATTTGCTCTTTGTTTTCGAAAACCTCCTCTAGGCTATCATTGTAAGTCGCAAACTCATCTAATTTCTCAATCAATTCTTTCTTTAAATCAAGATTGATTTGCTCTGCTCGTTTCGCGATAATAGAGATTGCCTCGTAGATGTTCTCCGTAGGCTGTTCTATTTGGTCCTTGTTATAAGTTACGGTGCTAACTGCAGCTTTAGATTCTTTGTAATCCATAAGATTTATTTCTGAGTATTTGTTAATTCTTCATTTTTGGCTAAGATTTCTTCAGCCTTTACTTTTTCTTCTTTCATGCGTTCCAACATTTCATTCACCTCTTTTTTGAATTGAGTTTCCGGAAAGTTACGCATCAATTTTTCATAAGCAGCTACGGCATCTTCTACCCTTTCTGGTTTTCTTCGAACCGTACTTTTAAGTACAAAATCGTGTGCGGCTTTAAATCGGTAATACAGGGCTTCTTCCTTAAATTCAGAGCCTAAGAAATCTCCTAAAAGATTGTCAAAAGCTTGAATCGCGGCTCTGTAATTACGCATATCGAAATCTGCCGTTCTGTAATAGGTTTTAGCGATTTCGAAATATTTCTTTTGAAGTCTGTATCGTAGATCTTTAAAATGCTTATTGGCCTCTTCCAATTTATCGGAATCCGGATAGGTATTGATAAAATTCTGGAATGCCTCTAAGGCTTTATTGGTATCGGTCGGATCTGTACTGAACGTTGGAGAAGCTAACTTGTAGCTGTAAGCCGATAAGAAGGCGGCCTCCTCTTTCTTAGAGCTCTTTGGATAGTTCTTAGTAAAACGATCAAAATAAAATCCGGCTAAGCTGTAACTCTTGATATTGAAATTCGCCTGTGCCACCATAAACTGGATGCGCTCCATCTGTGGTTTGCCACGATAGGCCGGCGTTACTTTTTCAAACAATCGGAGTGCCTTTGCAAACTTTTTGGTTTCATACAACTTCACAGCCATTTTATACTGATCGCTTGCGGTACCATTGTTCAATACCTTCTGGTATTCATTACATGAAAGTAATAATGTAAAGGCAATTAGAAAGGTTAACTTTTTAAATTTAAGCATTTTGCAAAATTAAAAATTAT
>CAYFJL010000022.1:0-28706 GCA_964343335.1 uncultured Polaribacter sp.
AAGCCGAAGAACAAGTAATGCAGTTTCTATGGAAACGTAAGAAAGCATTTATGAAGGATTTACTAGAAGATTTTCCAGATCCGAAACCAGCTACCACTACAGTAGCCACGCTTCTCAAAAGAATGCGCGACAAAGGTTTTGTGGAGTATACCACGATTGGGAAGTCGCGTGAATATTTCCCTTTGGTGAAGAAAACAGATTATTTCTCGAAGCATGTCAACGGATTGATCAAAAATTTCTTTAATGATTCTGCTTCGCAATTCGCCTCCTTTTTCACCAAAGAAACCGACCTTTCAGAAGACGAGCTCAAGGCTTTGCGGAAAATTATCGATGCAGAAATAAAAAGTAAGAAAAATGATTAGTTACCTCATCAAATCGGCTTTGTGTTTGGGACTACTCTTGGTCTTCTACCACTTCTTTCTAGAGAAAGAAAAGATGCATCGATTCAATCGATTCTACCTGCTCGGAAGCATCCTATTTTCCTTCTTGGCTCCACTCTATATAATCTATGTAGAACCAACTGGCGTTGAAGAGGCTCCCATAACTGTCGTAAGCGGTACAAGTATCGAAGAAACCGAAACACTCTTCACCTGGCAAAACGGATTGCTTGCCATATACCTGAGTATCGGCGGACTCTTACTCATCCGATTCTTGAAGAACATTTTCGACATTAGTAGAAAGGTCTTTCAAAATGAAAAGCGTAGCATTCAGAATGCCCGATTGGTATTGGTAGATGATCAAATCCTACCCCATACTTTTTGGAACTACATCTTTGTGAACAAAACAGAGTTTGAAAACAATCAGATTGAAGAAGAACTCTTCACCCACGAATTGACCCACGCAACCCAACGACACACCTTAGATGTAATTCTCGTTGAAGTATTGCTGATCCTCTTTTGGTTCAATCCCTTTATTCTATGGCTTAAGAAAGCCGTTCAATTAAATCACGAATTTTTAGCGGACGACAAAGTATTGTCTTCCCATTACAATATTTCCTATTACCAGCACCTCCTATTGGACAAAGCTGCATGGAACAACAAATTTTACTTGGCCAGTAATTTAAACTATTCATTAACGAAAAAAAGACTTATTATGATGAAAACACCAAGTTCTAAAACCTCAATTTTAGTAAAAAAGTTAGCCGTAATTCCGATTCTGGTGGGCGCCGTATTCCTATTTGCCGATCGTGTGGAGGCACAATCCAAAAAGAAGCCTATGGTTATTAAGGTAGAGAACGTAAAAAAGAGTGCTACCCGCGAACAAATGAAGGAATACAATACCCTTCTGAACAAATCGGTAAAAACCAAAATGTTCAAATTTGACGAGATCAAGCGCATGCGTTATTTGTACAGTCTGATGTCTGCCAAGCAGAAGAAATCGGTCAAAAATGTGTATGAATTGATTCCGCCACCACCGCCGCCAGCAAAAGTGGTAAAAGGCAAAAAGACACCACCACCAGCGAAAATCATTATCAAAGAGGTGAAATCGAAAAAGCCTTCCAAAGAAAAAATGGTAGAACGTACGGTGATTGAAATCAAAGAAACCAAGTCGGAGAAGCCTAGCAAGGAAACTGTTGAGGAAGTGATCATCGAAGAGATTCACGAGGGACACAAAGGTGAGGAAAAAGAAGTTGAAATCATCGAGGTGATTGAAGAATCTAAAGAATCAGATTGGGATGCCTTTGAGAAGAAAATGGCAGATCCGAACTACAAAAAGAAAGTGATTCGTACGAAGGTAGAATTGGAAATTCCTTTTGATAAAAGCTACACCTATTATATGGACGGCAAAAAAGTCTCCATGAAAAAAGCAAGACGCTCTGTAGACAAAAACAAGGGCAATATCAAGTCGGTAGATATTATTAAAAAAGATGGAAAAGGTACGGTGAAGATCACCACCAAATAAGATCCTTCTACCATAGCATTTGTAAAGCCACTTATTTTAAGTGGCTTTAACTTTTTATTAAGTAACATTTTCTTTTTGAAGGCGTTATATAAACATTCAACCTAAATCAAACGCGCGTGCTTAAATCTTTCTTCATCATCTGTTCTGGAGCTGACAGATCCATCCTTGACAACTGCTCTAATGGCGAACAAAATAAATATGCCGGTATTGGTGCTACGGTCTTTTTTACGGCCGTCATGGCAGCTATTGCAGGAAGTTATGCCTTGTATACCGTCTTTGACAATTTGTACGTAGCCATCGGATTCGGAATGGTTTGGGGATTGCTCATCTTTAACCTAGATCGATTTATCGTTTCGACCATTAAAAAGTCAGATTCCAAAATGAAGGAGCTATTGCAGGCCACACCACGGTTAATTCTTGCTGTAATCATTGCTGTTGTCATCTCAAAGCCTTTGGAGTTGAAATTGTTTGAAAAGGAAATCAATCTCGTGCTGCTCGAAGAGAAAAACCAAATGACCCTCGACAACAAAACACAAATCGCGGCGCAATACAATCCGGAAATCCAAAAACTAGAAAACGAAATCAGCGACTTAAAGTCTGAAATAAACGCCAAGGAATTGGAAACCAACGCGCTTTACGAAACCTACATTGCCGAAGCGGAAGGACGCAAAGGAACCAAACTAGTTGGCAAAGGTCCGGTTTATCAAGAGAAACGAGAGAAACACGATGCTGCCTTGGCCGAATTATCTCAATTGAAAAAAGACAACGCCGACAAAATCAAAGCCAAGGAATTGGCCATTGCCGATTTAAAATCCAATCAACTCAACGCAGAAACAAAAACCCAACCCATCATTTCTAACTTTGACGGATTGATGGCAAGAGTAAATGCCTTGGGGAAACTACCCTGGCTTCCCTCCTTCTTTATCTTCTTATTATTCTTGGCCATTGAAACATCGCCCATTTTCGCCAAGCTCATTGCTCCCAAAGGAGAATACGATTACAAATTACAAGATCATGAAACCGCTGTACAAACTTGGGTAACCCAACAAGTGAAGCAACGTGAGCAGATGCTACAGGCTGATATTGTGGTTGACAATCAGGTATACAAAGACATCTCCGACGAAGAAGAGTTGTACAATTACAAGCAAAAATTGGCAAGAGACCTGATGAAACTACAGGCGAATTCTTTCTACGAAAAGCAACAGAAAATGCTGTAAAATAAAAAAAGCAACCCGACTAAGGATGCTTTCTATTGGCTATACAACCTAAACACATACATGTGTTCACAACAACAGGTCAAATATAGACATTTAAATTGCATTACAAAAAGAAACTTCACAAATATTAACTCCTTGTTTTTAAATCAATTGATTGTATCTTTGCAACCTTAATTTCAACAAATATCAAGGTTTCATGCAATTATCAGATCAAGAAATTGTCAGAAGAGAAAAACTAGGCAAATTGAGGGAATTGGGTATCAATCCATATCCTGCAGATTTGTTTGAAATCAACTCCAACTCAACCGATATCAAAGCGAATTTCGAAGAAGGAAAATCTGTGACCATTGCCGGTCGTTTGATGTCGCGACGCATTCAAGGGAAGGCATCTTTTGCTGAATTACAAGATTCAGACGGACGTATCCAAGTGTACTTCAACAGAGATGAGATCTGTACTGGAGAAGACAAAACTTTATACAACGATGTGTACAAAAAGTTGTTGGATATTGGTGATTTTGTTGGAATCACAGGAGATCTTTTTACCACCAAAGTGGGTGAAAAGACGGTGATGGTGAAAGAGTTTTCTTTATTGAGCAAAGCCTTAAAGCCATTACCATTACCAAAGACAGATGCTGACGGAAACACCTATGACGAATTCAACGATCCAGAATTGCGTTACAGACAGCGTTATGCTGATTTGGTGGTGAATCCGCATGTAAAAGAAGTATTCGTAAAGCGCACCAAGCTTTTCAATGCCATGCGTTCCTTCTTTAATGAAGCAGGTTATTTCGAAGTAGAAACACCGATTTTACAACCGATTCCAGGTGGAGCCGCGGCGAGACCTTTTATCACGCACCACAACTCTCTAGACATCCCGCTATACATGCGAATTGCCAACGAATTGTATTTAAAGCGTTTGATTGTAGGTGGATTTGATGGTGTATATGAGTTCTCCAAGAACTTCCGTAACGAAGGAATGGACCGAACTCACAATCCGGAGTTTACCGCCATGGAAATCTATGTAGCGTACAAAGACTACAATTGGATGATGGAGTTCACCGAGAATCTTTTGGAGCACTGTGCCATTGCCGTAAACGGAACCACCAAAGCGACCTTTGGGGAGCACCATATTGATTTCAAAGCTCCCTACCCAAGAGTAACCATGGCAGATTCGATCAAGCATTTCACAGGATTTGATATTTCTGGTAAGTCGGAAGATGAAATCAGACAAGCAGCCATAGGAATGGGCATCGAGGTAGATAGCTCTATGGGGAAAGGAAAATTGATTGATGAGATCTTTGGTGAAAAATGTGAAGGAAATTACATTCAGCCGACCTTTATTACCGACTATCCGAAGGAAATGAGTCCGCTTTGTAAAGAGCACAGAACCGACCCTGAATTAACCGAGCGTTTCGAGTTGATGGTATGCGGAAAAGAAATTGCCAATGCCTACTCGGAGTTGAACGACCCTATTGATCAAAGAGAGCGTTTTGAAGCGCAATTGAAATTGGCCGATCGTGGTGATGACGAGGCCATGTTTATCGATCAGGATTTCTTGCGTGCCTTAGAATATGGAATGCCACCAACATCCGGACTCGGAATTGGGATGGACCGTTTGATCATGTTCTTAACCAACAACCAATCGATTCAGGAGGTACTGTTCTTCCCGCAGATGAAACCAGAGAAGCAAGCACCGACGGTAGAATTGAATGATGATGAAAAAGCCGTATTTGAAATCCTTCAAAAAGCGGAAAAACTGGAATTGACCGATTTAAAATCCCAATCAGGATTGTCTAACAAAAAATGGGATAAAACCATCAAAGGATTAACCAAGAAAGAGGTAGCCAAAGTATACAAAACCGATGACGGTTTGTTTGTAGAAACGGTATAAGCCAGACTTATATAGCATATCTAAAAAGGAATCACAAATGTGATTCCTTTTTTATTTTTCACTATCTTTAGTATCATCATCGTTGTATAATGTCCCTCCCAACAGACCAATCAAGTCATCCAAAAGCAAATCAAATGAATCCATACCATAATCTTTCGTATTACCATAATATGAGAAGGCCATGCCGAGGAGATTCACATTAAATCTTCAGATATGAAAACTATTGTTCCCATTATTCTCACAGTAATTTTCTTTGTGGCATTGCAAAGTTGTAAAGTCGGGTCTCAAAAGGAGGTTGATTCCTATGACAAAAAGAAAGATTCGGCCATCAATAAAACCGATGCTGTGGTCGTTATGACAGACTCTGTAACTACTGAGGTGGGGAAGAAGGTAGAGAAGGTCATCAAAAAAGAAGTACTTGTCAAGGATCGGGAACCCACAGATGATGAAATCAGAGAATTTGGGATCCTTACCAATATTGAAGATGGTCAATATCCACAATTTACACTCACCGTTGAATTTCCAGATCGCCACTCGGAGGCCGATTTTAACTTGAATATCGAATCTATTCCACAAAGTGTTGCAGCGCTCAATGCCTTAAAAGGAAAGTACGTGACCATCTATTACACCGATAGCGAAGAAAACATGTTGATGGACATTCATTTTAAAGGCAAAACCCTGTATGGACAATATGCCCCTGAAATGGATGATGGTTACAAGCAAATAACCGGCGTTTTAGGAGGTGCTGACCATGAATCTGGCGATACTCCTAGTGAAATTTGGATAACAAGCCCAGAAGGAAAAAAGATGCTTTTTAAAGAATTTGTTACCAAAGAAATCATGGCCAAGAATGGAAAAACGGTAACCGGGTATTACTACCAAAGATTCAGTAGGGCCATTAGCTATTTGAAACCATCACCAAACTAATGATTAAAGAAGGGATGCTCCCAAATGACCACCTCAGGGTTGTTCTTTCGGACGGCATCAAAAAAGGGTGTATTAAAATCTGAATCGAAGCGGAGCTTTTGAGTTTCTTTGACTTCATCCAAATAGATTAAAATCCAATAACGCTGTCCGTTTACTTTTGCAGCGCTCCTTTTAATGCTTTGAATCGTTGCCAAGGGCACTGAGATTTCCTCATTCCCTCTTTTGATGTAGAGATTTTGGTTATCATGAGTTAATCTTCGTCGTTTCCACAACCAATAACCGAAAAAGCTTACAACCAGAAAGGCAGTCAAATAATGAATCCACCATTCATCAAATTGAAATAGCTGAAAGCCCATAAAGAAGGCCAAGATAAAGAGTGGAAATCGCAACCAGCGGATAATACCCGTTGTGATCATTTGCCTAGCTTCTTGGGTTGAATTCATACATTAAAGATATACAAATTGTTTTGTTAGTTAGGAGAGGGCAACTTTTCAGTTTTTTTTGCGGAAATTACCCTAGGTAATTCTACAGCTTTTGTAAATTGTCTAGCAAATGAAAAGAACACTATCCCTAATTCTTATCCTCGGACTTTTAGCAGTTTCTTGCAAACAAAAGTTAGGCCCCAAAAAAATTGAGCCTTCTTTTAAAGTTCTGGCCGCTATTGATACAACAAACTTCGAACGATTGGATGTAAAAATCGGAGATCTAGATCAAGACACAATCCCAGAGAAAGTCATGGTTTTCGACACGGGTGAAAAAGGGGAATTTGGCAGCAAACGCATCCTATTAATTTACAAGAAATACAAAGGAGAATGGGTGCTTTGGCAACAATCAGGCAGTGTTATTCTTGACAGCGAACAAGGAGGGATATGGGGTGATCCATTTGAAGACATATCCATAGAAGAACAATCAATTGTTATCAATCATTTCGGGGGAAGTAAACCCAAATGGAGGTATAAACACCGATTTAGACTGTTACAAAATGACTTTCACCTAGTTCATGCTAAGGTTTTCTTCGCCTCTCCCTGTGACTATTTTGAAGACTTCAATTATGATTTGACAACCGGAAAAATAACCTTTGACAAAGAAATTGACAACTGTGAGTCGGAAACCAATACCCGAGAGAAAAGGGAGCATACTATGAAATTAGACTCCCTACCAAGAATGAACAACTTTCAAATCGGCGAAAATAAATTCACCTTTCCGAATTCCGACATTACTGTTTATTACTAATTTTTTTAATTTCAATTTCTACACAGCTGGCTAGACCATTGACCGACAAGGGAAAAGGGATGTATCCTAGGTTAAAGGAGTTCCTTTTTTCGTTTTAAACTAGTTGTTAAAATATTTCTATTTTTATAAGGCAATCAATAGATGCACACTTATGAAAAGTATTATTTCGATCACTTGTTTCTTTCTTTCCCTTTTTTCAATAACCGCCCAAACCAAAGAATCTTTTGTCTGTAAGGAATTTAAAAGTGGAAAAATGACTTCCCTTGATAATATTTCCTACAATTATTACACAGATGTTGCCATGGCGCAACATTTAGCCGATTATTATGGTAGCTTACGATGGGAGTATAAAGAAGTTAATGGTGTTAAAGTCTTAAAAAGGAACAAAAACGGTTTTCCTAGAACAGGTTCAAATAATGTGAAACTAAAGAGACCTGCGGCAACTACAGCTCTCATACAAAAGCATTTCCCAAAAAGCTACATGGCTAGTCTTAATAAATGTGCAAAAAGTTCTAGAAATGCATATAGTCAACGCCCTCGACCCCCAGCATTAATGACAAAGGCGATTCAGACTTTTATTGAAAAAGACAATCGTTATTTTCAGAAGATAGCTCAAAACTGTTCTGAGGCTGCCAATGCATTGAGACAATGGAGCAAGAAAGTAAACGCGCTTTCCAATGACATGCGAAATCATTGCGCTAATGAGGCAAAAATTATTGCATCCAATAATTCTTCTAAAGGTGGTTCATCAACAATCAAGTTAACCAATAACAGGTCTTCTTCAACGGGCAAGAAATCAACCTCCAAAAATGGATCTAGTACGAATACATCGTCAACAACATCAGCAAAAAAGATTAGCTATAAAAAAGCGAAATCCAAAGTAAAACCTTCTAAAATATATCCTAAAGGAACATTCACTCCCATACCTACCGATGCCAATCAAAGGCAAATCCAGCAATATCAACAAAATATGCAAAGGCAATGGAATGCCTTAAACCAGAGTGAACGTAGGTTATCCAAACTCTTTGAAAACATCTTTTGGAAGGATTTTAAGGCGCAACAGGCTAAGGAAGATCGTAAAGCAAGAAGAGAGGTGCGAGCTGCCAAATCATTTCAACAACGAAAGTTTTCTAATTATATCAATGATTGGGAGTCCTATATTTCAAATTTATCCAAGTGGTTAACTGAATACGCTTCATACATTCCAAATCCAGTATTAAACAGCGTTGAAAAAGATTTAAACAGGGCTAAAAAAAATATTAAAGATGTATTAAAAGTTCGACGAGAATTTATCAGAGAAACTAGAAATGACGAAGATGCCTATGCTGTTGAAGGATTAGCCGGAAATCTTTGGCGAAATTTCAACAGGTCCTATGGACGTAAAATTAGAAACGCTCAATTTAGTGGAATATCCCCTCTAATTACCGAAGTTAATAAAAACCCAAATCAAGAATTAAAAGCCATGTTGGCCGATTATGCCTATATAGGTTACAAGCATGCCAAAAAATACAAAAAAGGGTCCAACTCTTATGCAAGATTAATTACCCAGTACTTCAATGATTATCCGCAAATTTCAACTATGCGAGCTGAGCTTGAAGCGGAAAGAAAAAAATATGAAGAGAGAAAAAGACTGTCAAAAATCAGATTATCAGTTAAAAAAATAGAGACCTATTCAAAAGATCAAAATGCCGAATTACTTAATAGGTTTATTGACTCCCTCACAAGTACTAACTCCCAAAACAAATTTCAAGAGGCATTTTTTACAAAAAACGGAAGTAGTTCACTACTTGAGAATTTATATCGAAAAGGGTATAGAGAAGAATTCTTAAAATTGGCGAATTGGTTGGATATTGGGAAATATAACAAATCTAGACTTTCCTTTATGAGTCTAAAAGGGCTGATTTTGAGTCCAGATAAAAACCAATTTCCAAACTTACTATCAAGGTCCTATTCTCTAATTCAGAATAGCATCTCCTTGACCTACAATCCGAAAAGGATGTCTTATTATACGACGAAGTATTTCAATGCGCTTCTCTCTCCTACTGAATCAAATATCAAAGCAGTATACAAAGAAGCTAAGAGTTACAACAAATCAAAAGGCTCGTATGGCATCAGAAACAATATAAAACCTCATATAAGTTCACCCTATGAAATGATGCTCTATTTTAAAGTGAACGATTTCAAATACTTAACTCGAAAAAACAAAAAGAGCTCTTACAAATACTTTTTAGGTCTTTGGACAAAACCGATTGAGAATTGGAACAAACTAGAAGTTACCTATGTAGCAGAAAATAGCCCTGCAGCCAATAACGGGTTAGAAGTAGGTGATAAAATTGTAAGAATTGGTTTGAGAGGTGTTCAAGGATTTAATTATGAAGGTTCTGCTGGTAAGGCTTATGAGAAAAGTAAAAACACTTCGATGGAAGTGTTAAAACCTGATGGAACTTTATACCGTGTTACCATACCAATAAGAATCGATAAAGATAATATCAAAAAGGGTTTCAAAGGCACCTCGAAGGTTATTGAAAATCCAGAAAATTTACCCTACTTATCTGAAGGTAGAAATACCATCTTCTATTTACCTGAAGCGAAGTATTCAAATTCCACCAACCTCAATGCAACTTACAGAGGGTTTGATGGTTTTCGGAATTGGATTGATGGGTATGTAGGTACTTCCATTGGGATTAGCGGATTAAATGCAAAGGCAGCTTTGTGTTTGTCATCTAATGAACGAAAATACATAAGAGACAATAACAAACTCGACCTCGCCTTTTGGATCAACGACAAGGGTGAGTTTAAAGTTGATAATAACAAGGAAAAATATGAATCAAAATGGATCAAAAGTGAGTCCATCAAAATAGGACAAAACAACCTACTCTCTATTGCGAAATTGGGAAGTAAACTCCAGTTTTTTATCAATCAAGAGTTTGTTTACGAGATAAATTCCTACAGTTCATCAGTAACATCGTTCTTGATTCTTACCTGGAGAGGAACCTCTGTGAATAGAAAGTTTCTTCATGCCTACAACACTTCAAAAGAGGAAATTAGAAGTATCATGGTGGAAAACCCACCCTTAATTCTTGATAATGTGCTTATTGATGAAAGCTTTAAATTATCGAACAAATCGAAGTACAAATATTTTTATGAAAAGAATAGTAGTTGGAACAATTTGAAATTACCTAACAATAAAATTAGCCATCGCTTTGTGGGCAGATGGAATTCGGATTATGTCGAACTATATGACAAAATGAGAGGAGGCGCCAAAACGATTGGAACACTAACCGGAAAGGTTTTTAGCGGCTCATTTGAATTGAGTTTTGATTTCCAGCATAGCACTTCAAACAATTCAGACAAAGCATTCTTTATAAATTTTAAAAAAGAAGGAGTTTATGACCAAGTAAAGAAAAAATGGGATTATGAAAATCATTACCAATGGTCGTGGGTAGCAATTAGACCTTCGAGCACCTACTTAGGTCAAAAATTGGGTGGGCAAAATAAACCGACAGAAAATTTACCCGCCAAAAAAATTAGAAGTATGAAGGGTAGATTTCATAATTTTAAGGCAATTTACAATGACAATATTCTAAAAGTTTTTCTTAATGGAGATAAGATTGGGGAGATTCAAATGAGAAAGGGAACCACTTATTGGAATATTTTTGAACCTCGAAGTAATGGTTTGCGAGTTAAAAATTTAAAAGTAATTAGTGGAAGATAAGATATGAACTGTAAAAATTGCCAAACGCCGCTTGAAGATGACGCACAATTCTGCAATTACTGCGGAGCGAAGGTCATTAAAAGTAGAATCACTTTCAAAGAATTAATTGCCCTATTTATTGATGATATCTTCGGTGTTGATAGCCGGTTTTTCCGAACCTTAAAGGAAATGGCGATTCATCCAGATCGGGTATTGAATGAATACCTTTCTGGTGTTAGAAGAAGATACGTCAATCCCTTTGCATTCATGGCCGTGGCCGTGGGTATCTCTCTAATTGTATTCAAATATTACGAGCAGGATTTTCTTGATTTCAATAGCGAATTTAACAAAGAGTCCATCGAAGCCGTGAAAAAGGATGCCGAGGTAGATTTGAGTCAATACAAGAACTTATCTAAAGAGGAATTGAAAAAGAAGGAATTGAAAAAATCCATTGCTCAGAATCAATTGAAATTTATGGATGGGTATATGAATTTCATGTTGAATTATTACAACATCATGATGTTCTTATTCCTCCCCTTCTATGCCATGTTGAGTAAATGGACCTACCGAAAACCGCATAATTACGGCGAACATATCATTATGAACACCTATATCATCGGTTTTACAACCTTTGGGTCGCTCATCTTTTTTGGTTTGGCCTTATTGATCAATCCGAAAATCTATAGTATAAGTTTCTTATTTACAGTACTTTTCTATTTATTCGCCCTTGGTAAACTCTATAAAAACACCTTCTGGCAACACATTTTAAAGTTGTTGAGATTTTCCTTAGGACTGCTGATTATTTTCGTAATCATAATGCTCATTGCCATGGGAGTAGGTATTGTTATGGCGGCAACGGGAATGGTGAAAATGTAATCGTTACCGAACTAGATATTCTCAATTATCCTTTGTACTTCAAAGGCAAGTGCACCACTTTTTTGGTTTCAAAGAAGTCTTCCTCGAAGTAATCAGTAAGGTCATAAATCTTTGCCGTTTTGTATAACTTGAGCTCTTCGGTCAAATCGCCACCTTTTAAATAAAGAATACCGTTTTTTAAGTCGTGATGTTGTGCTTTGGCAATGCGTCCTTTATTCCATCGAACAAAAGTTTCCATCTGAGCTACGGCCCTACTCACAATAAAATCGTACTGATCTTTGACCTCTTCTACCCGTCCATGGGTAGTCTCCACATTTTTGAGAGCCAACCCGCCTGCGACTTCATTCACCACTTTTATTTTCTTTCCGATGGAATCTACCAAATGGAATTGGGTTTCTGGAAACAGAATCGCCAGTGGAATCCCAGGAAATCCGCCACCAGTTCCTACATCCATCACCTTTGCTCCAGGTTTGAATTCCATGACTTTGGCAATCCCTAATGAATGTAAAACATGCCTCAAATACAGTTCATCGATGTCTTTTCTGGAAACGACATTGATTTTTAAGTTCCAATCTTGGTACAAATCATTCAGTTTTTCAAACTGATGAATCTGAGAATCTGCAAGTTGCTTAAAGTATTTGTGAATTAATTCCATCGAAAATTATTGGCAAAATTATGGATTTGTCCGGCAATTCTTTATTAATTTAGTCGTTTAATTTCAAAATTAAGGTCCTCCTTTATGAATCAAATCCAATTCTCAAGAATCAACAACGCCAAGTTCTTTCGAACACTCAATAAAAGAGTCAACCAGTACTTCAAAGAAAACAACCTTAAAAAGACCGGTAATTGGAAATTGTATTCCAAAGCCATTCTTATGTTCGGTCTTTTCTTAGTGCCATTCGTGCTTATTCTAACAGTTTCTATGCCTCAATGGGTCATGTTGCTATTGGTAGTAGTGATGGGTGTTGGAATGGCTGGTGTCGGAATGAATGTAATGCACGATGCCAATCACGAGTCTTTCTCAAGAAAAAAATGGGTAAACAAACTCATGGGAAGTAGTATCTATATCCTAGCTGGAAACGTGTACAATTGGAAAGTACAGCACAATGTTTTGCACCACACCTTCACCAATATTAAAGATCATGATGAAGATTTAGATGCCGGACGAATTGTACGATTCACCAAACATGCGAAGTGGTTTAAGATTCATAAACTTCAGAAATACTATTCGGTTTTCTTATACGGATTACTCACCATTAACTGGGCCATTACTACTGATTTCAAACAAATGCACCGTTATTTGAAACGTAAACTATCCTATGGGAAATTCCCAAATCCGACGACAGAGTGGACCAAGTTGGTGATTACAAAAATCTTATACTACTCCTTATGGATCGTACTTCCAATTTTGGTATTAAATGTAGCCTGGTGGAAAGTATTAATCGGATTTTTCGTGATGCATTACACAGCGGGAATCATCTTAAGTTTGATTTTCCAATTGGCGCACATTGTACCGAAAGCGGACACACCAAAGCCAGATAAAAACGGAAATTTAGAACACTCTTGGGCCGTTCATCAACTGTATACGACTTCGAACTTTGCACCTAGCAATTGGTTCATCAACTTTTATACAGGCGGATTAAACTACCAAGTAGAGCATCATATTTTCCCTCACATTTCGCATGTGCATTACAAGAAAATTGCCAAGATTGTGAAGGATACCGCTAAAGAATTCAATCTTCCTTACAACGAATACGAAACCACGCGAAGAGCCATTATTGAACATTTTAGATATTTGGGCATCTTGGGTAGAAATCCAGAATTAGCATAATTAAAAAAAGACATGTCAAATCTATTATCAGATAGAATTAACAGCCTACCAACGTCACAGACGCTTGCCATGGCTGCCAAGGCGAGAGAACTTAGAGCAGAAGGTAAAGACATCATTGGGTTGAGTCTCGGTGAACCCGACTTTAATACACCTGATTTTATCAAAGAGGCTGCTATTGAAGCAGTGAATCAGAATTATAACTCTTATACTCCTGTGGATGGTTATTTAGAACTGAAAGAAGCCATTTGCACGAAATTTAAAAGAGATAACAACCTAGATTACAATCCCAATCAGATTGTCGTTTCTACGGGAGCGAAGCAATCCATTGCCAATGTGGCACAGGTATTATTGAATCCGGGTGACGAAGTCATTCTACCGACTCCGTATTGGGTGAGCTACTCAGCGATTGCAACCCTTTGTGAAGCTAAGTTTGTAGAAGTGCAATCGACGATTGAAAACGACTTTAAAATCACGCCAGAACAACTGGAAGCTGCGATTACGCCAAAAACCAAAATGATCTTTTTCAACTCACCGAATAACCCAAGTGGTACCATGTACAGTGAGGAAGAATACAGAGCATTGGCCGAAGTTTTGGAAAAGTACCCTCAGATTTATGTGTTATCTGATGAAATTTATGAGCACATCAATTACGATGCAAAGCCCTTTAGCTTCGGATGCATTGAAAGCATGTATGACCGTACCATTACCGTAAACGGATTGGCAAAAGCTTTTGCCATGACAGGTTGGAGAATCGGTTACATCGGCGCTCCACAGTGGATTGCCAAAGCGTGTACGAAGATGCAAGGTCAAGTTACTTCAGGAACTAACTGTATTGCACAAAGAGCAGCTATTACTGCGGTATTGGCGCCGGTAGAGAAAATCCAATACATGGTGGAGGAATTCAGAACAAGACGTGATATTATCGTCGGATTATTAAAAGATACCGATGGTTTTAAGGTAAATATTCCTTCGGGTGCCTTTTATGTTTTTCCGGATATTTCAAGTTACTTTGGAAAAACAGTTCAAGGAGTGACCATCAACAATGCCAGCGACTTTGCTTTGTTCTTATTAGAAAATGCCAATGTAGCAACGGTAACTGGAGAGGCATTCGGATTCCCAAATTGTATTCGAATTTCCTACGCCGCTTCCGAAGAACAGATTCGCGAAGCCATTTCAAGAATAAAAAAGGCATTGAGTTAAGTACTCCTTGTTTTCTAAGCATAAAAAAAGGCCTCACTGTTGTGAGGCCTTTTTTGTTTATACAATGAATTATTACATGGTCAATGCAACCAATACCATCACAAACAAGCCTACCTGTAGTATGGTTCCGGCGGTACTTGTACAATGATGATTGATGGCTTCCTTCACATCAGAAACTGCTTGTAGATGTGAATGGCGCATTTCAGTTCTTATTTCCCTTTTATAAGCGGAAGTTAAAATTCCTCTTTCGGCGTTTGGTGAATATGTTGCTTTCATGGTATTGTTTATTTGATGACTATACTTGATAGACGGTTAATTTTATTTTTTGTTACAACTTGAATTGTTAATATTTTCTTAGTGAATTAATTTTCAACAGGTTATCTCTAAGTTCACCTACTACCACACCATCTTTCTGCATGGTGGTATTAAGATAGGCTAGGCTTGACTTTGACGGGGTCACTTCTAGATCAATCACAAAGGGTGCGTTATAATTGGTGGGAATCTCCCAATTTTGAAACTCTGCTTCAATTTCCCAAGAATTAGAGAAATAAAGAATGATGATCAAGGTGAATAGGTATTTAACTTTTGTTTTCATCGGGGGTTTTATTTATATGACAAATGTCCGCCTAAATCCCAAGTTAGTTCGAGTCATGAGGTCGTTTTGCGTTTTTATGTAGACGAAATGCATTTATATGTAGAGAAAAAAACAACATGAAAAAAACCACAAAATTTGTGGTTTTTTCTAGGGGAGTAAAGATCTAATGGTGTTAAAGGTTTATTGGGAGTATTACTATCTTATATGTTTATTCTAATGGAATTCTATGTTTGTTTTATACTACAAATATCTACCATTTCTGAGCCATCCATCGAGCAAAATAGGTCAACTACAAAATGATATCGACGAAATGCAACTAGGTAACGAAGAGGTAATTTTAGTCCAAAATTTCCTCCATAGAAAAACCACATCTTAGGGGCTGATGTGGTTTCTAACTTAAATTCTAATAGGGGAGAGAGTTAAGGTTGCTTAAGGGGTTTTATTGCTTTGTATCTTTATGGTTTTTCTTGTTTTACACTTCAAAAATCCGCATAACTCCCCTATCCTATCGAGTAAGTACGACTAGAACGAGCCTAACTTCGGCCAACTGAAAAAAGGTATCGATAAGTTGTATTTTATGGTTTTGAAGGGTCTGTTTCTTGGTTGGAAAGCTATACTAGCGAACAAAAAAAACCACATCTTAGGGGCTGATGTGGTTTCAAACTTTAATTCAAATAGGGGGAGAGAGTGTAAGTTGTTTACGGGGTTTTATTACTTATATCTTTATGGTTTTTCTTGTTTTATACCTCAAAGATCCGCATAACTCCCCTATTCTATCGAGTCATTGCGATTAGGTCAAAAGAAAGTTCGTTGAATTGAAAATAGCTGTCGATAAACTGTAAATACTACGGCAAAAAAAATCCACACAAAACTGCGTGGATTCTATAATTGAAAACAATTAGTGTTAATTGGATGGTTCTTCCTTAATCTACATTATCATGTAGGAAGCTATTGTTGCTTTTCAATTGAATTCCGTCTTCATCGGTTTGAATAGAAGTTTTGGATTTGCTTATGGAGGCATTGGCTTCCAAATCTACTCCCATTCTCTTGTAAGCAGGTTGCTTCTCGATTTCATCGATGTTCTTATTCAGTTGATCATTGAACTTATAGTTGAAGTTCTTCATCTTCTTACGTCTTTCCTCAGCTCTTTTCTGCAATTCAGAAATGGTTAAATTCAAAGGAGAAACATCTTCACAATCGGTATCATAATCATTTACCTGCGGCGCTCTAGTCTTCAACTCAAATTCAATCTTCTCCTCTTCTTCTGTTTCTTGAGACGTTAAGTGGGAACTTTTACCAATGGTTGGCTCCATATTAAAATCCTCAAGCACAAATCGCTTTTCGACAGCGCTTTGCATTTCTTGGGAAGTATTTGATTGATAAGAAACTTCCTCATTGGATTGCGTTGGGATAACCTCCTCGTAAGAGTTCAAAGGCAAGTCAAATAGCAAGTGCTCTTCTACAATTTCTTCTTCGGCTTCAATAGTCTCCTCCACTCTTGTGGTGGTATCATTAATAATAAACTCTACTTCTTCGGTATGAGCAATCACCTCTTCGTACTCCACTTCGATATTGGCTACGTTATCCGAAGTCTGAATCAAATCCTGCGGTTCCTCATCAATATCATCTTCTAATACATGAACTACTTTTTCCGCGGATGCATCATCTATCTCCGAAGTTTTGATAATGGTATTCTCTCCGAAATTATAGGTCGCTTTCTGATCTTCTTCCAAGGTATGGATGATCTTCTTTACCTCCGTATTAGTGATGGTGCTTTGTTGATCTGCAGCAAATCCAGTAGCCACGATGGTCACCGAAATCGCATCTCCCAATTCTTCATCTTCACCGATACCCATGATGATGTTAGCATCGTATCCGGCCTCAGTCTGGATATAATCATTGATTTCACCGATTTCATCAAGGGTCACCTCATTGGTTCCTGAAACGATTAAGAGCAATACATTCTTAGCACCTGTAATCTTGTTATCATTTAACAATGGCGAATCCAATGCTTTTACAATGGCGTTCTTTGCTCGATTCTGACCTTCCTCACGTGCAGAACCCATGATGGCCGTCCCACTATTAGATAGTACGGTTTTTGCATCGTGCAAGTCAATGTTCTGCTTGTAGTGATGTGTGATTACTTCGGCAATACCTCTTGCTGCCGTACTTAATACTTCATCAGCTTTTGAGAATCCGGCTTTGAAACCTAAATTTCCGTAAACTTCTCTTAATTTGTTATTGTTGATGACAATTAAAGAATCTACATTTTGTCGCAATTGATCAATACCCAGCTGCGCTTGCTTGGACCGCATACGTCCTTCAAACTGGAAAGGCATGGTAACAATACCTACAGTTAGAATATCCATATCTTTTGCAATCTTGGCAATGATCGGAGCGGCTCCAGTTCCGGTACCTCCGCCCATTCCGGCAGTGATGAATACCATTTTGGTTTGCACATTCAACATCTGCTGAATCTCCTGCATGCTTTCCTTGGCAGCCTGTGCTCCAATTTCAGGGTTTGCCCCTGCTCCTAATCCGGAAGTTAAATTGGCACCGAGTTGGATTTTATTCGGAATCGGGCTATTTTCTAAAGCCTGTGCATCTGTATTACAGATCACAAAATCCACCCCCCGTATTTGTTGTTTATACATATGATTTACAGCATTGCTACCTCCTCCTCCGACACCAATTACTTTAATCGTACTTGATTGCGTTTTGGGCATAACAAAATCTATGTTACCGAATTCTGCACTCATAATTTCACTTATCTTTTTAGTTTATAGTTGTTGTTTTATTCTGCGTTGTCTAAAAAATCTTTCAATCCCTCTGCAAACTTTTCAAAGAAGGATTTCTTTTTTGGTTTTTCCTCTTCTACCTGCTCTTCTACAATTTCTTCAACAGGTTCTTCTGTTTCTTCTTGTACACTATCTGTTTTATCAAGACCTTCCATTAATAGTCCGACTGCCGTAGCAAAAGCTGGACTTGATAATGAATCGTCGGAATCTCCTGCCAAATGTTCGTTCGGATATCCGATTCTAGCATCCATCCCAGTAATGTATTCTACCAGTTGTCTTAGGTGCTTTAATTGCGATCCACCACCAGTCAATACAATACCGGCAATCAGTTTGCCTTTGGTGGTTTCGTGTCCGTAATTCTTTATTTCCAAATACACATGTTCAATGATTTCTTGAACACGCGCATGAATAATTTTAGAAAGGTTCTTTAAGGTGATTTCTTTAGGCTCTCTACCACGTAATCCAGGGATGGAAACAATCTCCGTTTCTTTGTTCTCACCCGGCCAAGCCGACCCGAATTTAATCTTCAATAATTCAGCCTGCTTTTCGATGATGGAGCATCCTTCTTTGATATCTTCTGTAATGACATTTCCACCAAAAGGTATCACGGCTGTATGACGAATGATTCCGTCTTTAAAGATGGCCAAATCGGTCGTTCCACCTCCTATGTCAATCAATGCCACACCTGCTTCTTTTTCCTCTTGACTCAATACTGCGGATGCAGACGCTAGAGGTTCTAGTGTGATATCCTTGAGATTCAATCCCGCACTCTTTACACATCTTCCAATGTTTCGAATGGAGGATACTTGCCCTACTACTACATGGAAGTTGGCTTCTAAGCGACCACCATACATTCCGATTGGCTCTTTGATATCTCCTTGAGAATCTACCTTAAAATCTTGTGGTAGTACATGAATGATTTCCTCACCAGGCAGCATCACCAACTTGTGCACTTGATTCACAAGGTTTTCTATATCTACTTCGTCAATCACCTCATCGGCATTGATTCGCGTTATGTAGTCGCTATGATGTAGACTTCGGATGTGCTGTCCGGCAATACCTACAACCACCTCAGAAATATCCATTCCGGATATACTTTGGGCTTCATCAACCGCTTGTTGAATGGATTGAATGGTTTGAGTGATGTTGCTCACTACTCCTCTTTTCACCCCCAAGCTCTTTGCCTTACCAATACCGACAACCTCGATTTTTCCGTATTCATTCTTGCGACCAATCATGGCCACAATCTTTGTGGTACCAATATCTAAACCAACTGCTATTCTATTGTCTTCCATAATTTGCTTATTTAGTACACACCACTTGGTTGTGATATTTTAGGTTAATGTTTTTATAATCTTTCATTTTTTGATCAGTAAACGATTTCTTATAAAACGCTTTTAGTTTTTTAAATTTTATATCAACCTCATTTAATTCTCCAAAAGCGATGATATAATCGGCACTCCGCACCTGGAATTCTAACTCTTTATTCGCCTTCATTCGAACTCCAATGAGCTCTTTTCTTAAGAATTCGTCACCGTATATTTTATCTAGTAGCGGTGTTATTTTTTGCACTTCTTCTGCCGTTTCAATGCCCGTAACTAAGATTACCCTCGGCGTGTAATTCTCTGTCAATGGCAACTTAACTCCCTTACTATCAATATAAAATGAGCCAGACTGCGCTACTATTCTCGCAATTGGTTCTCTTTCGGTTATTGTCGTTTCTAATTGACCTGTGAAGGTGAGATACACGGATGCCCGCTCTACATAAGGGTTTTCGATTACCTTACCCTCCAAATTATGTAAATCTACCTTAGATTTTGCTTGATTTGTAAGGCTTTCCACATTTTGTATTAACAATTTATTAACCATATCGGGACTCAAAAAGAGGGCTTTATCGTCTTCAAAATTGATGGTGATTTTGTTGATTTTTTTGTTACCACTACGCTTTTTCGAAAAGGCTTGCAACAAGCCAATTCCGACAATCAGAATCAAGAATACTATGTATTTCAATGATTTTTTAAATGCCATTGATTTCCGATTTTAATTCGTTTACTACTTCCTTTACAAGTACCCCAATATCACCTGCCCCTAACATGGCGATGACCTTGGCATCTGATGTCTTAATTTCATCCATTACATCAGACTTTTGTACGAGCTTTTTGTGGGTATTTTTAATCTTTTCCAACAACCAATCTGAATCGACTCCCTCTATGGGTAATTCTCGAGCAGGATAGATATCCAATAGTCGCACTTCATCAAATTCACTCAATGATTTGGCAAAATCATCGATGAAATCTCTTGTTCTAGAAAACAAATGTGGCTGAAATACAACCATCACCTTTTCCGCAGGATACATTTCTCGTATTGCATTCGAAACGGCGTTGATCTCCGTTGGATGGTGCGCATAATCATCTATCAATATGCGCTGATCCGATTTATATGGATATGAAAACCGTCGTTGTACGCCTGCGAAGGATGCTAATTTCTCCTTGATTTGTGCATGTCCCACTCCGTATAGATCTGCCATAGCAAAGGCCGCCAAGGCATTCATCACATTATGCCTTCCCGGTAAATGAAATTGAATATTCTTTACAATAGTTTTGGGCGTTTGAACATCAAATCGATAGCTACCGTTCTCAATCCTCAGATTGAAAGCCATATAGTCGGCCTCTTCATCAATGGCATAGGTAAGACCTTTAATCGGAAGACCTTTTGCCACAATGATATCGCCCGAAACCTTATCAGCAAAATCTTGGAAGGAGGCTAACAAAGCATCATGTTCACCGTAGATATCTAAATGATCTGCATCCATGGAAGTGATGCAAGCAAGGTTGGGTGATAATTGAAGAAAAGATCGATCAAACTCATCGGCCTCCATTACTGAAACTGCTGCTCCACCCAAAATCAAATTGGAATTGTAATTCTCTGCAATACCACCTAAAAAAGCTGTGGCATTGGCTGCAGTCATGATATGTCCTAGTATCGAAGACGTTGTTGTTTTCCCATGCGTTCCTGCTACCGCCAAACAAAAACTGTGCTTGGTAATTTCACCCAAAACAGCCGCTCTTTTTAGCACACGGAAATCATGATTTTTGAAGTACTGAAGCTCAGCATGATTCGATGGAACTGCCGGCGTAAACACTACTAAGGTGTTTTCTTTGGTTAACTCATTTGTTTGAATAAAAGAAACGTCTTCATCAAAATGAATAGCAACACCCAATTCTTCAAGCTGATCTGTAATCTGGGATGGGGTTTTATCATACCCCAAAACCTTTTTACCAATGCTCACAAAATATCTAGCCAAGGCACTCATTCCGATGCCTCCAATACCAACAAAGTAGATATTTTGAACCTCCTTACTTGTCATTGATTAAGCTTTCAATTTGATTCACAATGGTTTTTGTGGCATCTGGCAGTGCCAAACGCTTTATATTTTTTGCAAGTTCTTCCTGCTTTGCTTCACTTGACAACAACTCCTTAAAGACCTCAGCAAAACTGTCCAATTCTTTTTCAGGCAATAAAATGGCTCCGCCTTCATCACTAATTGCCTTGGCATTCTTGGTTTGATGATCTTCCGCCACATTTGGGGATGGAATGAACACCACCGGCTTCCCGACAATGCATAATTCAGATACCGAACTTGCGCCTGCTCTTGAAATGATTACGTCCGCCGCTGCATAGGCTAGATCCATTTTTTGAATGAATTCCAATACTTGAACTCCGTTTGGTCCGTCGTATTTTTTATACTCGGAATGGTAGAGTTTTCCACATTGCCAAATCACTTGGATTTTCTCTTTTTCAAAAAATTCCAACTGTGATTCAATCAATTGATTGATACGTCTTGCACCTAGGCTTCCTCCCAGTACCAAAAGCGTTTTTTGTCCTTTTTGCAATCCGAATTCCTGGATCGCTTGTTCTCTTTTGGAAGCAATATCTAACAAATCCTGACGCACAGGATTTCCAGTTTTGATGAGTTTATCCTTAGGGAAAAACCGCTCTAAGTTGTCGTAGGCCACACAAATTTTGTCGGCTCTTTTCGACAACAGTTTATTCGTAATTCCTGGGAATGAATTTTGTTCTTGGACTAGCGTCGGAATCCCCTTATTCGCGGCAACGTACAAGGTTGGTCCGCTTGCGAAACCACCAGTACCAATGGCAATATTTGGCTTAAAGGTTCTTACAATTCCTTTCGCCTTAAAAACGCTAGAGATGAGTTTCAATGGAAACATCAGATTCTTCAACGTTAGCTTCCGTTGAAAGCCTGAAATCCACAAGCCTCTGATTGGATACCCCGCATTGGGCACTTTCTCCATTTCCATTTTATCCTTTGCACCTACGAACAAAAACTCTGCATCGGGAAAACGCAGTTTTAATTCGTTTGCAATCGCAATGGCCGGATAGATATGTCCGCCCGTACCGCCACCAGAAATCAAAAATCTAAATGGTTTCATGCAAAATATCTAAAGGGTTATCATCCAATATATCTTCTTCGGTCTGCTCTCTGGAAGCACTTACACTAAGTACCATTCCAAGTGCAAAACAGGTCATCCAAATCGAAGTACCACCACTACTTATGAGGGGTAAGGTTTGTCCAGTTACCGGGAACAGGTTGGTAGCTACAGACATGTTAATTATGGCTTGGAAGATGATGGACAAGCCAACACCTAGCACCAATAAAGATCCGAATATGGTCGCTGTATTCTTCACCACTACAAACAGTCGGAAAAGCAACAAAAAGTAAATTCCGACAATTAAAACGCCACCTACCAATCCGAATTCTTCCACAATGATGGCGTAAATAAAATCGGAAGTCGATTGAGGCAAAAAGTTCTTTTGAATACTCTTCCCTGGACCTCGTCCAATAGGACCTCCTGTAGCGATGGCAATTTTCGCTTTTTCAACCTGATAGGAATCTTTTCCATCGCTATCTGCGAAGTTTTCAATCCTGCTTTGCCAGGTTTGCACTCTGTTCGGCATCGCATCTGGAAAAGCCTTTACGATTAATATAAAAAAGGTCAAAGAAAGAATTCCGATCCCTAGAATGTATCCTAAGTATTTTAATGGATATCCTCCAATAAAGCTCATGATCAATACCATAGCAAAAATGATAGCCGTGGTTGAGAAATTGGCAGGTAAAATCAACATTAAAATCACCCCGATAGGCAGCCAGAATTGTAATAGACTTTCTTTAAAAACGATGGTCTTCTCCTTGTTCTTTGCCAAATATCTTGCCACATAAACCATCAATACGACACCTGCCAACGTAGAGGTTTGAAATCCGATTCCTACAAAAGGAATGCGAATCCACCTACTGGCATTCTCACCTCCTATTAACGTTCCTTGGGCCAGTGTAAAGATGAGCAACATGATCACTACCGGAATCATCAACACAGAACCCCCAGAGAAATAACGATACGGGATTCTATGAACGATGTAGATAATCACAAAGCCCATGATTACCAAAACCATGTGCTTTAGTAAATAGCCAATGGTAGATCCTTTTCCAACAACATACACCAGATTGGTACTTGCGCTAAAAACAGGCATGAAGGAGAACACAGCCAAAATGGCCACGATGGCCCAAATGGTTTTATCTCCTTTAAGTTGTTTGAAAATAGGTTTCACAGTATCGCTTAAATTCTGTTTACAGCTTCCTTAAATTGATTGCCTCGGTCTTCGTAATTCTTAAACAAATCGAAACTTGCGCATGCAGGAGATAATAATACTGCATCACCACGTTCTGCGATTTTTCTTGATACTTTTACAGCCTCTTCAGCACCAGCAGTTTCAACCAAAATATCTACTACTTTTCCAAACGTTTGCTTGATTTTCTCATTGTCCAATCCAAGGCAAACAATGGCTTTAACTTTCTCACGAACCAATGGCATCAAATCCAGGTAGTCGTTTCCTTTATCAACTCCGCCTACAATCCAAACCGTTTGCTTGTCCATGCATTCCAAAGCATAATAAGTAGCATTTACATTGGTTGCTTTAGAATCATTGATGTACTCAACTCCTTCTCTTTTTGAAACAAATTCGAGTCGGTGTTCAGCTCCTTCAAAGTTTGCTAAACTCTCTTTGATGGTTTCGTTACGAACTTTTAATAATTGCGCCGCTAAAGTTGCCGCCATGGCATTTTTTGTATTGTGTTTCCCCTTTAATGATAATGTTGATAATGGCATTTTGAATATTTCTTTTTGTATCGTTGTTATTAAATAATTGTCTTTTGTATAGGCCCCGAATTCCAACTCCCTTTCCAGCGAAAATGGAACCAATGTGGCGTTTGTTTTGTGTTTTATTAATCCCTCTGCTATGGCCGGATCGTCTGCATCGTAGATGAAAAAATCTTGCTGAGATTGATTCATGGTGATGCGGAATTTAGACGCTACATACTCACTGAAATCGTAGTTGTATCGATCCAAATGATCGGGTGTAATATTGGTGAGAATGGCAATATGACTATTGAAATCTTGTACACCGTCTAATTGAAAACTACTGATCTCAAGCACGTAGTTTTGGTAGTCTTTTTCAGCCACTTGCTGTGCAAAACTATCCCCAATATTACCAGCAATTCCAACATTCATTCCATCGTTCTTCACAATGTGATGGGTGAGTAAGGTTGTGGTTGTTTTCCCATTGGATCCGGTAATTCCGATAATATTCGCTTTGGTAAATTGACCCGCAAACTCCATTTCCGAAATCACAGGAATTTCCTGCTGCATGAGTTTTTGAACTAGGGCTACTTTCTCAGGTATCCCCGGACTCTTCATTATCACATCGGCCTCTAAGATTTTTGATTCGGTATGCATCCCCTCTTCAAAGGAAATGTTGTGTTCTTCAAGCAATTTCTTGTAGCTGGCACCAATCATTCCTTTGTCAGAAACAAAAGTGTCATAGCCCATTTTTTGAGCTAATATGGCGGTCCCAACACCACTTTCTCCACCACCAAGAATTGCTATCTTTTTCAATCTATCTTAGTTTTAAGGTTACAATGGTGAATACTGCGAGCATAATCCCAACGATCCAAAATCGAACAACAATCTTGCTCTCGTGGTAACTCAATTTCTGATAATGATGATGTAAAGGCGACATTTTGAAAATTCGTCGGCCTTCACCGAATTTCTTTTTGGTGTATTTGAACCAAGAAACTTGAAGGATTACCGATAGGTTTTCTACCACGAAAATTCCAGCCAGAATCGGTAATAATAGTTCCTTACGAATGGCGATGGCTATTACGGCAATAACCCCTCCGATGGTTAAACTACCTGTATCACCCATAAAAACTTGAGCCGGATAGGTATTGTACCACAAGAAACCGATGAGCGCACCTGCAAAAGCAGTGATGAATACGGTCATTTCACCGGAATTTGGGATGTACATCACATCCAAATAATTTGCAAAAATGATGTTACCAGAAACCCATGCAAATACCGCCAAAGTGACGACCATAATGGCCGACGAACCAGCAGCCAAACCATCGATTCCATCGGTTAAATTGGCCCCGTTGGAAATTCCGGTTACGATAAAAACAATTACCAGAATGAAAACAATCCAACCGTATTTTTCGTAGCCGTCTCCTAAAAATGAAAGCACTTTGGAATAGTCGAGCTCATTGTTTTTAAAGAAGGGAATGGTTGTTTTGGTCGACTTTTTAGCATCGCCAAACATCACTCTTCTTCCGTCCTCTTTTACGATTTGTTGGGAAGGAGGCAATTGCTCTTTCATGGTCACACCATCGTTAAAATAAAGGGTGAATCCAACGAACAATCCGAGTCCGATTTGCCCCAATACCTTGAACTTTCCCTTTAATCCTTTTTTATCCTTTTTAAAGACTTTGATATAATCATCTAAGAAACCGATGAAGCCCATCCAAACCGTCGTAATCAATAAAATGATTACATAGATATTGTCAATCTTAGCCAATAAAATAGCCGGAATCAAGGTCGCTAAGATGATGATCAATCCGCCCATCGTAGGCGTTCCTGATTTTTGCTTTTGACCTTCCAATCCCAAATCACGAATAGTTTCTCCAACCTGCTGCCTTCTCAAAAAGTTAATGATTCGCTTTCCGTAGATAGAAGAAATCAACAGCGATAGAATGAATGCCGCGGCGGCTCTGAATGTGATAAATTGAAACACACTAGCACCCGTGAGATTGTATTGACTTTCTAAGTATTCAAATAAATAATACAGCATTCGTTAGGATTTAAGTTGATTGAAATTATTGGTTAACTCTTCTAAATCATCGAAGTGACTTCGCTCACCATTGATCTCTTGATAGTTCTCATGCCCTTTCCCAGCCACGAGGATAATGTCTCCAGGTTTCGAAAATTTACAGGCCGTCTTGATGGCCTGCTTTCGATCTAATATGGTTAGCGTTTTTTTGTAATGTTCTGGTAACACTCCAGCTTCCATTTCATCTAAAATGGTTTGCGGATCTTCCGTTCTAGGATTGTCAGAAGTAAAAATGGCTTGGTTGCTCAATTCTGAGGCAATGCGCGCCATCTTTGGTCTTTTGCTTTTATCTCGGTCACCACCACAACCCACAACAGTAATGAGTGTTTCATTTCCCGTTCTGATATCATTGATGGTTTTTAATACATTTTGAAGCGCATCTGGAGTATGGGCATAGTCCACAATGCCTGTGACCTGATCTGTAGAAACGATGTATTCGAATCGACCTGAAACACTTTCAAGTCGGCTGATAATGGTGAGTATCTCTAGTTTCTCAAGACCCAACTTTTCTGCAGCCGTTGCAATGGCAAGTAAATTGTATGCATTGAACTGACCAATTAACTTGGTCCACACTTCGGTTCCGTTGATATTCAATAAGGTACCTGAAAACTGTTTTTCTAAAATTTTCGCCTTAGCATCAGCATATGATTTTAAGGCATAGGTGGTTTTGGAAGCCTTGGTGTTTTGCAACATGTAGTTTCCGTTTTTATCATCCACATTGGTAAGCGCAAATGCTGTTTTCGGAAGGCTATCGAAAAATGATTTTTTCACATTACGATAGGCTGCAAAAGTTTTATGATAATCTAAATGATCGTGTGATAAATTGGTGAAAATTCCGCCTGCGAAGGTCAATCCGTCCGATCGCTTTTGATGAATGCCGTGTGAACTTACCTCCATAAAGCAAAATTCCACCTCTTCTTCAACCATTTTAGCCAAGTAGTTATTGATGGCTATGGAATTCGGAGTTGTATGAGTCGCTTTGTATTCCTGAGCATTCACCATAATCTTTACGGTCGATAACAATCCCACTCTTTTGTTGGCCTTCATGAACAATTGGTACAACAAGGTTGCTACGGTAGTTTTTCCATTCGTTCCGGTAATACCAACTAACTTCAATTTAGAAGATGGGTTCCCGAAGAAGTTTGAGGCCATGTATGCTAAGGCAATGCTTGAATCAGCCACTTGGACATAGGTAACATCCTCAAATAGCTTTTCTGGAATTTCTTCACAGATCACAGCAGTAGCGCCTTTTTCGATGGCTTTTTCAATAAAGACATGACCATCAACTTGCCATCCTTTCTGAGCAACAAAAACATCATTTTCTGCGACCGATCTTGAGTCAAACACCAGCTGATTAATGGATAGATCTGTACTACCCACCACTGAATTGATCGGAACTTGATAGAGTATGTCTTTTAAATTTTTCAACTTATGAAAGCGTTAAAATGATGGTGGATCCTTTGATTACTTTTTGTCCTTTTTTGATGGATTGGTATTTCACCTTTCCAACTCCGGTAAACTTTACTTTCAATCCCATGTTCTCTAAAAGTGTCACGGCATCCATACCGATCATTCCTTTAACATTCGGTATTCTAGAGTATTCTTTGGATTGTATTTTTTCGAACTCTTGGTATTGATCATCAATAACGGTAAGGGCTAATCCGTCTTCCTTTAGAATTTCATCTTCAGGAGAAGTCGCATATATTTTCTGGGCGATGTCTCTAAAAACAGGCGCCGCAACAGTAGCCCCGTAGTACCCTTTTTTCTTTAAAGGTTCGTGAATGACAACAATGCACGAATACTTGGGTTTGTCAACTGGGAAGAAGCCTGCAAAGGAAGCCACGTATTTTTCGTTGGAATAGTACCCTCCTTCATACTCCCCTTTTTCGTTTTTAACTCGCGGTATGAATTTCTTGGCAGTTCCGGTTTTGCCCGCCATACTGAATCTAGGCGAATAAATATTGTCTGCAGTTCCTTTCACCACAACATTCTCCATCACTTTTTTTACTTTGCGCAAAGTTTCGTCGGAGGCAATTTTCGGATTCACAACTTCGGTTTCAAAAGTCTTTTCCACTACATTACCGCGCCGTAATTCCTTTACAAATTTCGGCTTCACCATCACACCATTATTTGCCACAGCATTGTAAAACATCAATGTCTGCATTGGAGTTACAGATAATCCGTAACCCCAAGACATCCATTCGAGAGAAATCTTATTCCAACGCTTTTTATTCTTTGGCGTCGGAATGTAAGGCTTGCCCTCACCAATAATTTTAAATCCGATTGGTTTTGTAAATCCGTATTCTT
>CAYFJL010000023.1:0-28426 GCA_964343335.1 uncultured Polaribacter sp.
AGGCGTTATTTTTGCAACATGTTAAAAATAGCGTACCATCCTATTTACAAACATCACCTTCCAAAGGGGCATCGTTTTCCCATGGAGAAGTACGAATTACTTCCGCAGCAACTGCTTCACGAAGGCACCTGTACTCCAGAAAATTTCTTTGAACCTGAAATTCCCAATAACAAATACTTCTTTTTGGTGCATGATGCTGAATATGTGTCAGACCTTTTAAACATTACCCTTTCACACAAAGAAGCCCGAAAGATTGGTTTTCCATTGAGTGAAGAATTGGTTGCTAGAGAACAGATTATTGCAGACGGTACCATCAAAGCCAGTAAATTTGCACTTCAACATGGTGTGGCCATGAACATTGCGGGAGGCACCCATCATGCCTTTACCAATCGCGGTGAGGGATTTTGTATGCTGAACGATCAGGCGATTGGAGCGAGATACTTGCTAGAACATGATTTGGCATCAAAAATTCTAATTGTTGATTTGGATGTACATCAAGGGAACGGAACTGCAGAGATTTTTCAAGATGAACCTGCCGTATTTACCTTTTCCATGCACGGAAGAACCAACTATCCCTTTCACAAAGAGCAAAGCGATTTGGATATTCCGCTTGAAAACGAAACTGGTGACGAGGAGTTTTTATCCATTCTTAAAACCACCCTTCCGAGATTGATTGAAGAAGAAAAGCCTGATTTTATCTATTACCTATGCGGTGTTGACGTGGTAGAATCTGACAAACTCGGGAAACTGTCGCTAAGTTTGGAAGGCTGTAAAGAACGTGATCGTTTCGTCTTGCAATCTTGTTTTGATGCGAAAATTCCGGTGATGTGTAGCATGGGAGGTGGCTATTCTGAAGATATCAAAATCATTGTAGAGGCACATGCCAATACCTTCCGTCTTGCGCAGGATATATTCTTTTAAAATCTTGTTAATCTTTTTATCAGCACTTTTATAAGGACTCATAAATACTTAATTTAGTGTGAGTTACTAAAATTGTTATGTGCTATTTCCTCCCAAGGAGTTTCTCACGATCGGCTTTCCTCTGTTTTTTGTTGTTCCAAGTTTCTGGCATGGCTCAAAATGCTACTATAAATATAGATACTGCTTTTCAGAAATACGCAGATACTTATCGAGAAAATGCTTACATCCACCTGAATAAAACCAAATTGATAAAAGGAGAAGATCTAGGTTTTGCGGCCTATGTATTCCACAAGCAAACCCAACTTCTATCCGATTACAGCAAGAACCTGTATTGTGTCATTTCTGATAAAAACGATTCCATCATCAAGAAAAAAATGATCCAATTGGAAAATGGATTTGCTCATAATTCCTTTAAAATTGATGAAAGTTTTTCAGACGGGTTTTACACTTTTCGAGCCTACACCAATTGGATGCTAAATTTTCCCAACGAAATTTTTAGTGAATCCTTCGAAATTATTGATGGAGCCAACAATGAAGTACTCACCAAAACCAAACGAAGCAAATCTCTCGACATTCAATTTCTTCCTGAAAGCGGACATTTGCTTCATGGAGTGCGAAATACCGTTGGAATCGTGATTAAAGATTCCTTGAACTATGGGGTACCCAACCTAAAAGGTGAAATTAGAAATGATAAGAACGAAGTAATCAGTGATTTTACATTAAACCAATTCGGAATCAGTCGTTTTACCTTAATCCCCGAAAAAGGGAAGAATTATTACGCCTCCATAAACTACCAAAATACCGAACTCCAATCAAAGATTGACCAGAAAATCGATACGAACGGAATTTTACTAAAACTAACAGAATATGGGAAGTATTGTGTAGTAAGTCTCATTACTAATGAAGAAACCTTAGCTATAATTTCAGGAGAAAAATTGCTACTAACCTTTCATGACGGATCGGTTTTGAAAAAGATCCCAATTGTCTTTACCAAAGAAACTAGTATCACCAAGAAAATTCCGCTTCAAGGCTTGTCGGCAGGAATAAATACATTCACCCTTTTTGATGGTCAAAATAACCCTGTTGCCGAACGCCTGTTCTTCAATTACTCGAAAGTGAAGCTATTGAAAAGTAAGGTCAGTAAGGTAAAGCGAAAGGATTCGATTATTCAACTAGAATTAGCTTATAAAAATTTCACTAAAAAGGGATTCAATAACCTTAGTATTTCAGCACTTCCCAGGGGTACCAAGGCCTATCAAAAAAACAGCAATATCATTGCGCAAACCCTACTAAAACCATTCGTAAGAGGAACCATCGAAAACCCAGGTTATTATTTCCAAAAGAGTACTAAGAAAATCAAATACGATTTAGACAATTTATTAATTACCCAAGGGTGGAGTAGTTACAACTGGGACTCCATATTCAACTATCGCTACGCGAAAAAATACTTGTTTGAAAACGGAATTTCTATCAAAGCAGCGATTCCAAAAAAGGTAAAAGACCGGCAATTTGTGGTGCATGGAACCTCAACTAGAAAATCTCAAATGATTGCCCTTGACAAGAAAGACCAGTCTTTTTCACTCGAAAACTATTTTCCATTCGACCAGGAAAAGCTATCAGTTTCAAGAATCAATCGAAACGGCAATTTAAAAATGACTTCCCTTGATGTTGAGTTTTTTCCAAATGCCGTCCCTACAATTTCATTTCCAAAAAACACACTACCTCCCAAAGCCGATTATTATGCTTTAGAGCTTTTTGCAGATGCCAATTGGTTTAAAACACAAAATAAAAGCGAATTGCTCAATGAAATATTTTTGACCACCAATCTAGAGCAACGAAGGCAAGAGAAAATTAAGCGAAAATATTTTGGCAATGTTTACTTTGTTGCTGAAATGGATGAGCGGCTAACCCTCGTTGATTTTCTGAATAAACGACCCGGTATTCGCGCTCGAGAAGATTACACCAAAGGAGAAATAGAAGTCGTCAACACTTTTCAGAGAATGTCGGGTGGCCAAGATGCCTACCCTGTATTTTTTCTCAATGATATGGAAATTACTCGCGACCAATTGTTTCGATATTATATGGACAATGTAGACTATGTAGAGGTCAGTAATTTTGACTCGGGTAAAAACATGAGCCTGAAAAGCTCCATGACCATTAGTATTTATACGAAAGACGGAAAAAATGCGAGACCGAGAAAGCCCACGGTTTCAAAGTTTAAATTTCCATTGACCTTTAGTTCTCCCAAGGAATTTTATAGACCGAAATACCAAAAATACAAAGGGGCCTTCTTTCGAGAATATGGTGTCATCGACTGGCTTCCGAAAAATACTTTAGATGAAAAAGGAAAAACCCAAATTTCTATCATCTACAAGCAAAACCAGAACTTTACCCTATTTATTGAAGGGGTAACCTCGGAAGGAGAATTCATTTTCGAAGAAAAAGAAATCAACTTCAAATAGACCTAAGGCAAAAGACCTAATTCTTTTCTAAGCTTCTGGTCAGACAAACGGTTCTGACCCCAATAAGCTGTCATCACTTGCTTTTTCAATACTGCTTTGGTGGTTCTCAACTTCCCGTCGAAAGCTGAAGGAAAGGTATCCAACCAACCCACAATTTTAAAGGGCGTTTTGTTCTCAAATACGATGCGAACTTCTCTTCGAAGGTCAGGAAAATTGATCCGATATTCATTCAGGTTTTGCCCTTTGAACTCATTTTCTTTATACGTTCTTATTCCAGCATTCACTTTGTAGGACTGATTCTTCAAATGTTTTAATTGCATAAAGTTTAGCGCGGGAATCATTTGAAAATCTCCTCTTGGCAAAAGCTCTGGATTCATTCGTAAAACATTCATAACTTCATCTTCCAGTGCTGCTTTTTGTATTTCAGCATTTACATCGCCTTCCTTCTCAAAATAGGAACGTTGTTGGTAATCGTATTTTCCGCTTTTGTAATTCAATTGGGTAAAAATAGTACCACACCATTCTTGTGAACTTGCTGCCACTTTCAGAGAATTAGGGAACTGTGTTCGATCTATAGGTGTAAAAGTGGAAGTAAACAAAGAGTAATCATAAATCCCGGTTGTAAACTTTCGGAACTGAATATTTTTCAACGTCCAGGTACTCTTCGAGCTTCGATAGTACTCGTTTTTCACCTGTTTTTCGGTCAGAAAATCTTCGGTCACAAAAACACTTATTAGTTGACCAGGGTGCTGAGCATTGTATCTATTTTGGGAAAGCTCATATACATTAACCTCTGCTTTTCCCTGCTTCCAATACTCTGTTTTTTGAATGTAATTGTCTTGGCCAAAACAAACACCAGCCACCATCCCAAAGACTACAAATACTTTAAAATTCATGCTTTCAATTATTTAGCGCAAAGATATTGGTATTCCTGAGGTTGATATGTTTAAGAAATGTTAGAGTTTCAAAATTAAAAAGGCCGCTTAATGTAGCGACCTCCTAGTTTTGATTATCCTTTAGAAAACAATTTTACCGTTTTGCCTTGATCTTCTGATTTAATGGTAACCAGGAGTTTTCTAAATCCGATTTTGTTAACCTTGTAAATTTTAGTCCCAACACTCCAGCGTTCTTTCTTCACCTTTCCAGGCATCATGGGGAAGCCATAACTGAATTTGCTGCCATCTGATTTTGGTCCGACTACATAGAATTGATTGCGATTCCAAGAGTTGTTTTTGATTTTAAAACTAATCCAGTTAATGGGTTCATCCACTTCTTTGGATTGCCTCGCTAATACTTTCTTGGTGTCTCCTTTCAAAGATTTGGGTGTATTTACTAAGGCTAATTTTCCATCATTCTTTACAATCGAATACATTTCATTTTCTGCATAAACAGTTGCTTTTCCCCATCCCCAGATATTCGCTCGAACATTTTTAGCCTTCAAATTCGAAGCATCCACCGTTCCGTTTTCAATACCCAAATTCAATTGATTCACGGTACCTTGTAAGTTCACTTTGCCTACAAAGGCCATCACATTCAGTTGATCGGTTGAAACATTAACAACTTCTAGGGTTTTGTGAGTTCCCTTTTCAATACGCTTCAAATTGGGCGCTCCGATAGTGATGAGTACCTCTTTGGAAGGCTGTACCCATTCCAATTGATCTAGGTGTAAAGTTCCGTCTACGGTTTCTGTATCAATCTTATTAAACAAATTGCTATCCATGGTGATTTGCATTCCTTCCTCCAAAGATTGATCGATGATAATTTTTGCATAAAAGTTGATTTTTACCACCTTAAGGTCCTTAGTTTCGAACATCTTGGTAACGATGTTCTTATTGCCTTTTACCTGTGCATTCAGCAATTGGGTAGTAAAAAGTAATACAATTAGTGTTTTTAAGATTTTCATTTTCTATTGATTTTAAAGTCTTTGTTATTATTAAATGTTGCGGTGTATTCAATCACTTCTGGTTTGTATTCAAAAATGATTTCTCTATTCTCTTGATCTTTCAATTCAAACTGATCATCTTGATTCACGAATTTGAATTCAATGCCATAGATGGCTGTCTTTTGAGATAAGGTTACCGAATAAATACTGTCTCCGTCTTCGTCGGTCAAAGCCACAGTTTCTCTCCATCGTTGGTCTGTGAAATCTCCACGGATTCCGACATTTCCAGGGTTCTCAACTCCGCGCATATCTAAAGAGAAAGTGATGGTTTTTTGATGTTCTTCTTGCACACAGCTTGCCATAAGTACTAGAGCTATCAAGGCAATTGTATAGTTTAAATTTTTCATGTTATAGTTTTTTAGAAATTAGATTATCGATTCCGAAACGGCCTGAGCCCAAGTACATGGTAAACATAGACACCCATAAGAAGCCCATGGCTGGTAACATTCCCCACATGCCACCGCCCCACTTCTGCATGAAAATGGCCACAAGCATGGTACACATGATTAGAAAAGAAGCGATTCTGGTTTTGAATCCTAAGACTAACAGTAATCCGCCTACGGCTTCACTAAAGGCTCCCATCCAAGCAAAAAACACTGGGAATAGGGCAAACAATCCGCCGTACTCGGCTACATCTTTTGGAAACCATGCAGCTACTTCAAACAAACCAAGATTTGGAGTGTTGGACCAGGGCATTCCGAATTTGTCGGAACCGAAACTTAAGGTTAATAGGAGTCCGCATATAATTCTAGGAATCGCGAACAAGAAATCTCCGAACCAATGCTTTTGATTGATGGGAGTGATTAAGAATTTTGATAATTTCAATATAGTTTTCATCAGTAAAAAATTTTATTTCGATTTGATGATACAAAGGTGCGAGAGAATCCCTTCGTGGACGACTTAAAGCGTATGTAGAGGTCTTAGATACGATTTGAGACGTCTTAATTGACCTCGAATCAATCTATATTTACCTGGGAAGCATCGTTTTTAAAGGGAAAATTGAAATTGGTTCTTGAAACAAACTTTCGATACGTATTTTCAAAAATTTACTGGAGCTGAGGACAATAAATGTTAGTTTGAAAGTGTATTCAAGTACTCTGAAGGTGAAATTTGGGTCAGTTTTTTGAACACCCGATTGAAGGTTGCTTTGCTATTGAAACCACAATCATAAGCAATTCCTAATAATGATAGCTGCTCGTGAGAACCTGCGTTTAGCTTCTCCTTGATGGCTTCCACACGGTATGAGTTCACAAAGTCGTTGAAGTTTTTTTGAAATCCGGAGTTGATTACTTGAGAAAGCTGTGCCCGGTTCATTTCTAGTGCATCTGCCAAATCTGATAAATTGAGGTCCGGATTCAGATAGGGCTTGTCCGATGCCATAAAATCAGCTACTTTCTTTATTTCTATTTCATCAACCTGAATGGTTTTCTCTTCCTGCGGAATGCTTAACGGATTCGGTGTAAAACTGAATTTCAGTTTTTTCAACTTGGTGGTATTGGTAAAATAACCACGAATTCCGATGTAGAGCGTGATGACCGCCATCAATAAATTTAACCACCACTGTTGAACGTAACTTAATTCGGTGATAGCAACATTTATCAAGGTTTGAATGGTACTATACAAGAACAAAACGGCAAAAGACACCAGGAAACTCAATACCCAATTGAGTTCTAGTTTATACGTATTGGAAAAATACTGTTGGATTTTACTGCGATAATTGTAGAACAATTGAAAAGTAAAGGCCAAATACAGCAAGGTCACTGCAAAATCAAGGAAGACCAATATGGGTTGAACAATGGCCTCATCTGCGGCTAATTTTAGCACTCCGTTTTGGGTTTCATCAAATCCGGGTTGCATTGAGTCATAGGTATAAATAAAAACTCGGAAACTTATCAAAAGAAAGGCGAGTGCAAAATGCCATAGATCTTTTCTTCGGAAAATAAATTTAGAGGTGGTGACCGACTTTACATAGAAATAAATCAAAGGTGCCAACGCCAAAGAAATGGGCATGAGCCAATAATTAATTTTGGTTGTTCTAAATTCATTATACCATCCCATAAAACCAACCGTGTAACAGATTTGTTGGTAACAGACCAACAGCAAGATGAGCGATAGAATGAGGTGCGACGGATTTCTAAATTGAAAGTATTTAAAGAGTAATAGAACTACAAAAACCATCCCTTGAAGCACTAAAACTAGCAATGGTGTACTGTAAATATTAAAATCGGGAAAGGCAAAGAGGTTCAATAAACTCATATTCAAAGATATAAGAATTAATCAATCGCTTTGTATCGGAAGTGAAATGATTTGCATACTTGTTGGAATTTTGGAGAAATTTGAAATCTTATCCAACTCAAAATTTGTAATTTGAACCTCAGTTATGCTTCATGAATTAAAGAACATCATTCGATCTGCTCAGAAGGCTCAGGAAGCCGGAATTCAAACTGCCTTGGCATCCGTTGTTGCCCTTGAGGGATCTTCCTACAGGAGACCTGGAGTTCGGATGTCCTTGCAAGAAAATGGGAAGATGATTGGTGCTGTGAGTGGCGGATGTGTTGAAAAAGAAGTATTTCGTCAGGCTCAAAGCGTTTTTGACACCGGTGAATCTAAACTTATGGTCTATGACGGTCGTTATCGATTGGGCTGTGAAGGAATCCTGTATATTTTGATTGAACCACTGATACTAAATGACGAATTCGTTGAAGCCTTTCTAAGACAATGTCAATCTAGAAAATCATTTTCCATTTCATCAGCTTATTCCAAAGAAGAGGTCAATCGATTAAAAGGATTCTCTACCTTTCATTTCGCAGATGGAAGTTACTCTATAAACGACAATCATGCCGATGATCTTGAGGTATTCAACCATAAAATTAAACCAGGATTCAAACTTCAAATTGTAGGCTCTGAACATGATGCGGTTGAATTGTGTCGAATTGCCTCAAATACGGGTTGGGAAGTAGATATTATCGCTCCACCTGACGATCCAAAATCCATTGAAAACTTTCCGGGAGCCGTAAATTATTTCGGAATTGATGAAAATGAATTCGGTGGTTTTGTCTTTGACCAACAAACCGCGGTAGTCTTAATGACGCATAGCTATGTGAAAGACTTAAAATACTTGACGGCCATTCGAAATATTGATGTCCCCTATATCGGATTGTTAGGACCTAGCAAACGACGCGAAAAACTGATCAACGATCTACTTGAACGGTACGATGACATTAAAGATGAATTTTTTGATATTCTTCACGGTCCAGCCGGAATCAACATTGGCGCAGAAACTCCTCAAGAAATAGCCCTTTCCATTGTGAGCGAAATTCTTTCGGTGACTCGAAATCAAGAAACGATCTCTCTCAAGGATAAAAAATCGGGCATTCACGACTCATGAAAAAGTATGCAGCTATAGTATTGGCAGCCGGAGCCTCCAAACGTTTGGGAAAACCCAAGCAACTACTGCCATACAAAGACTCCACCTTATTAAATCACTGTATTCAAGAACTATTAAATCTCGAATCAGTTGACGTTTACGTGGTTTTGGGAGCTTATGCTGATGCCATCTTATTAACCGTTCATAAATTGAAGGTGACCACCATTTTAAACGAGGATTGGGATAAAGGAATGGGAACAAGTTTGAGCGCTGGTATTACTGGAATAAAAAAACAAGGGTCTTATGATGGTGTTATTGTTTCCCTGAGCGATTTGCCATACATCAATACCGAACATTATAAAAAACTAATTCAAGCTTTTGAAAAAGGTAACGGACTTACCGTAACTTCTTATCCAAATTTTAAAGGGGTGCCTTGTATGATTGGGTCACAATACTTTTCGGAATTGAAAGGCTTAACCGGTGATGAAGGTGCGAAACCTTTGATGAAGAAATACGAAAAAGAGGTTTCAAAAGTAACTTCTGAAACCTCCTATTTTGATGTTGATACGGATGAATCGTATCAAAAATTAGTCAATTTATCCTAAAATACTTGATTCAGGTTTTAGCTCGCTGATAAAAGGCTGCTTGTAAATTCGTTTGCCCATGGCCGCATCAATGGCATTGGCCACTGCACCTCCAGCAGGTGGAAGTCCAGGTTCACCCAATCCAGTTGGTGACTTCGTATTTTTCACAAAATGAACATCAACCTGAGGCGTTTCTTGCATTCGGATCAAACGATATTTATCAAAGTTTCTCGCTTCTGGAGCACCATCCTTAAAAGTCAAATTACCATACATCGCATGACCGATACCGTCAATGGCTCCACCTTGAATCTGATTGATGGCTCCCGTTGGATTTACTACAATCCCACAGTCAACTGCCACAGTTACTTTTTTCACTTTGGGCATTCCTTTTTCCATCACCACCTCAGCAACTTCTGCAACGTGAGTATTGTGACTGTAATAGGCTGCAAACCCCTGGAAAGTTCCCTTTGGAGCTTTGCCCCAATTGGATTTTGAAAGTACTAAATTGATGGTTTCTTCCATTCGCTCACCTGAATACTGAATGCGCTTGTCTTTGGTACCTTTTACATTTTGCAAGAGTTCCAATATCACCTCTGGATGATCCCTTCCAAGTTCATCGGCCAATTCTTTGAAGAAACTTTGCTCTGCAAAAGCCAAGAAATTGGTATATGGTGCTCTCCAAGCACCAGTTGTCATCGTACTCTTATAATTTCCGGTATCTACCTTATAATTTGGAATACAACCCGCTGGGAAAAAGTTCGGAATCAATCCGTACATATTTCCATTAATAGCGGCTTCCTTCAAATAGTATCCGGTTACTTTTCCGTCTTTCAAAGCGGCTTTAATTCTATACTTAATGGCAGGTCGGTAAGTCCCTGCTGCCATGTCATCTTCTCTTGAGAAAACTACTTTCACCGGCTTTTTCACGGCGTAGGAAATTTCGGCTGCTTCTAGCACAAAATCACCATACAAACGTCTACCGAATCCACCTCCCATTCGGGTCATTTCCAATTGAATTTGATCTGGTTTCACCTGATATGCCGCTGCAATCATGCCAGCTGCCCATTGCGGTGTTTGTACAGGTCCTACCAAATGAATTTTATCGGCTTTCACATCCGCATAAAAATTCATAGGCTCCATACAATTGTGTGGCAAGAATGGTGACTCGTAAGTTCGTTCAATTACCTTATCTGCCGATGCAAAGGCCTTTTTTACATTTCCATCTTCTCTTCTGGTATCGAACTTTTTACCATCCAAAATAGAGAACAATTCTACATCATGATCTACCGTATTTTCCAAACGAGCTTCATCTTCCCATACAACCTCCAAGGCTTTTTTACCTTTCATGGCTGCCCAAGTACTTGTAGCAACTACGGCAACTTTGTCTGTAATTCTCGTAAATCCTTTGGCTTGGTTTTCAATGGCTTTTAACTTCTCTCCAATGCGAACTACATCAATAACACCATTCACTTGTTTCGCTTTGGTCGCATCAAAAGATTTTAATTTTTTACCGAAAGATGGCGGTCTTAAAACCGAAGCATACACCATGCCTTCTGCTTTGTAATCCAATCCGAATAAAGGTTTTCCTGTTACAATTTTATCAATGTCTACATTCACAGCGTCTGTTCCAATGATCTTGTAATCTTTTGGATCTTTTAAGGTGATATCCTCCGGAACTTCTAGAACTGCCGCCTCCTTGACTACTTCACCATACCCAATTTTATCACCATTGGCATTTGAAATAACACCGTTTTCAGCAGTACAAGTTGCTGGGTCTACACCCCACTTTGCAGCCGCCGCATTGATAAGCATTTGTCTCGCGGTGGCACCGGTTTTACGCAGGGCATCCCAACCAAATCGAATGGATTGACTACCTCCTGCCACTTGACGTTGGAAGTTTTTGGTGTCCAATGCTCCCTGGGCTACATTCACCATATCCCAAGAAACATTCAGTTCTTCAGCAATAATCATCGGCATGGATGTCTTTACACCTTGCCCAATCTCCGGATTTGGAGAAAATATGGTTACATACCCTTCATCAGAAATTCTAATAAAGGCATTAAAATCATTAAAATTTAAGGATGCGATATCCACTGGCATTTTCGCCTCGGGCTTGCATGCTTGAAATAAATTGAAACCAATTAATAAACCACCACTGGCAAGTGCCGATGTCTTAATGAAGTTTCTTCTACTAAGATTCGTTGTATTTTGAGTACTCATTTTCTGGGTTTATTTGGATTTAGACATTTTTTCTGAAGCCACCTTTACGGCTTTTTCAATACGGTTGTACGAAGCACATCGGCAAATATTACCGTGCATGGCTTGTCTAATTTCCTCTTCTGTTGGATTCGGATTGTCTTTCAAGAAAGCCGATGCTGTCATCATTTGTCCGGATTGACAATAACCACATTGTGGCACATCAATCTCTTTCCAGGCCTCTTGAACAGGGTGTGATCCATCCTCAGAAAGCCCTTCAATAGTAGTTATTTTTTCGCCTTCCATGGAGGAAACAGGTAAAGAACAGCTTCTCATAGCTACCCCTCCAATATGAACAGTACAGGCTCCGCATTGCGCAATTCCGCATCCAAATTTGGTTCCAACAAGATTTAATTCATCTCGTAACACCCATAATAATGGCGTATCTGAATCAACATTCACAGTGCGTGATTCATTGTTTACAGTGATTGTGTAGTTTGGCATTTGATAAAATTTTGTAACCTCCTAAAGTTACAAAAAATATAGGTGCCTCAATTTTTGATGTGCTAATCTAATGTTAATCTATCCAGCCTAGGCTTCTCATTCGTTCCATATCACTTTTGATAAAGTGCTGATTTAGCGAATCATTGTCCTGATATTGCACCCTCAATTCCTCCAATCTTTTGTGCAATCGTTCTCTTGCAGCTCGGTACTGAGGATTGTTATAGACATTGAACATTTCTTGTGGATCTTTCTCTAGATCATACATTTCCCATGCTTCGATATCGTAGTAAAAACGAATCAACTTATAACGATCGGTACGAATTCCGTAGTGGCGTTTCACCATATGAATTCCTGGATATTCATAGTAATGATAATACAAGGCATCTCGCCAAGTCTTCTTTTTATTTTCAAAAATGGGCTTTAAAGAAAGTCCTTGCATTTCCTTTGGAATTTCAGCATCAGCAAGATCTAAAACTGTAGGAGCAAAGTCGATATTCTGGACCAAATCATAATTTGTTGATCCTGGTTTTATCAACTTGGGATAACGAATCAAAAGGGGTGTTCTGAAAGATTCTTCATACATAAAACGCTTGTCAAACCATCCGTGTTCACCTAGATAAAATCCTTGATCTGAAGTATATACGACAATGGTATTTCTAGACAAACCATTTTTATCTAAATAATCCAAAACCTCACCAATATTTCGGTCTACGCTTTTAATGGTTCCCAAATAATCTTCCATGTATCGCTGATACTTCCATAGTGTTAGCGCTTTTCCTTTGGGTGTATTTTTCTCGAAATCTTCATTGATAGGACCATAAACCTTTAACCATTGTTCTTGTTCTTCTTTGGTCAGTCGATTAAACCTTTCGGTGTAGGCGCCTTCGTACCAACCCAAGAATTCTTTAAAGTTCAATCGTTTTAATATTTCTGGAGCAATTTTATTATCAGCGCTCAATGCCATGTGATCTTTGATGCGCATTTCGGCTTCTTTTGAAGCTCGACTTTTGGTTCGGTATTCATCAAAAAGGGTTTCTGGTACTGGGATTTTTTTATACTTGAAATCTTCTAAGTCATGCATAGAAGGCCACCATTGTCTGTGGGGAGCCTTGTGATTATACATGAGCATAAAAGGTTTGGATTTATCTCTCAGAGAATCCAAATAATGAATGGCCCTTTGCGTAATAATATCAGTAACATAGCCTTGGTGTTTGGTCAAGCCTCTTTCCGATTTTAATTCAGGATGGTAATAGTTTCCTTGGTCTGGTAAGACCTCCCAATAATCAAAGCCTTTGGGATTGGATTTTAGGTGCCACTTCCCATAGATTGCTGTTTCGTATCCTTCCTTCTGAAGGATTTTTGGAAAAGTTACTTGAAGTGTATCAAAAACATCCAAATTATCTCGTACACTGTTCAAATGCGAGAACTTTCCCGTGAGCGCTACGGCTCTACTTGGCGAACAAATAGAATTCGTTACATAAGCTCGATGAAATAACATTCCTTCCTTAGCCAATCGATCAATGTGGGGCGTTTGAATGAGTTTATCATCGTAAGCACTCAAGGCCTGATAGGCATGATCATCGGTGATGATGAAAAGGATGTTGGGTTGAGTAAAAGGTTGCTCTTGCTTGTCACAACACGTTAGAAAAACTAGAAGAGTAATGAAAAGAACTTTCTTCATCGGATTAGAATTGATTTTCTGAAAGATATTTAAATTGAAAGCTCCAAACAAATTCAACCAAAAAAAGGTGCCTAAAAAGACACCTATTCATAGCAACTTTGAATAATATATTATCCTAGCATCAATACCTCGCTGCAAACAACTTCGGTAATGTATCGCTTTTGACCTTCTTTGGTTTCATAGCTTCTTGAAGTCAATTTGCCGTTAACGGCTACCTCAGTTCCCTTCTCCACATACTTTTCAATGATGTCTGCCGTCTTGTTCCATGCTACAATATTGTGCATTGAAGCGAAGAATACTTTCTCACCTTCAGATCAAAAAGAATTAAAAATTTGTTAATGAAAAACTGAATTATTTTAAATTCATAACTTTGTTGCTTAAATGAAAAAAGCAATTCGTAAAATATCTGCATTTTTAATGGCAATAGTTGTCTTATTATCGACTATGTCATTCACTGTTAGTATGCATTATTGCTAAGGCGAATTGGTTGATACAGCAATTTTTCAAAAGGCTCATAGTTGTGGAATGGAAATGGGTGATGAGAGTTCTATGAAAAAGAATGGATGCTGTGATGACAAAGAAATTCATATTGAAGGACAGGATGAATTAAAATTACCTGTTGCGGATCTGAATTTAGATCAACAGGTTTTTGTAATCGCTTTTGTCCATTCTTACATTGAGTTATTTCAAACTATTGAGGATAGAAAAAACAACTTTTACGATTATCCTCCACCCTTTATCGTCAGGCAGATATTCAAGCTAGATGAGACTTACTTAATTTGATTTTTAAATAGTTAAATCACCAAAAGACTTTCTTTGGGGTGATTTGTTGTATCTGGTATTTATACGAATACCAAATGTCAAACTATTTAATTATCAATACTATGCTGAATAAAAGCATCAAATTTTTAATCGAAAACAAACTTGTATCTGTTCTATTACTTTTCCTTTTTTTGGGTTGGGGAACGGTCAATGCTCCTTTCAATTGGGAAACGGGATTTTTACCAAATGATCCAGTTGCAGTGGATGCCATTCCTGATATTGGAGAAAATCAACAAATTGTTTTCACCAAGTGGGATGGCAGGTCGCCACAAGATATAGAAGATCAGATTACCTACCCACTCACGACATCGCTCTTGGGTATTCCAGGAGTTAAAACCATCCGCAGTTCATCGATGTTTGGTTTTTCTAGTATTTATATCATTTTTGAAGAAGATGTTGAATTCTACTGGAGTAGAAGTCGAATTTTAGAGAAACTAAACTCATTACCAAGTAATTTGCTACCTGTAGGAGTGAGCCCGACATTAGGTCCAGATGCTACAGGACTAGGGCAAATCTTTTGGTACACACTAGAAGGAAGAGATGAAGAAGGAAATGTAACTGGAGGTTGGGATTTGCATGAATTACGCAGTATTCAAGATTACTACGTAAAGTATGCTCTTTCTTCAGCGAGTGGTGTTTCTGAAGTTGCTTCTATTGGAGGATATGTTCAAGAATATCAGATAGATATCAATCCCGAGTTGATGCGACAGTACAATATTGGGTTGCATCATGTGGTAAAAGCAGTCAAGCAAAGCAATAAAGATATTGGTGCGCAAACTTTAGAGATAAATCAAGCAGAATACTTGGTTCGTGGATTGGGTTATATCAAATCAATTAAAGACATCGAAGAAGCTGTTGTTAGTTCAGAAGAATTTACCTCCATTAGAATAAAGGATATTGCCAATGTATCATTAGGACCCGCTACTCGAAGAGGAATATTAGATAAAGAAGGTGCAGAAGTTGTCGGTGGTGTGGTAGTTGCTAGATACGGTGCAAATCCACTAGAGGTTATTAATAATGTCAAAGAAAAGCTCAATGAATTGAGTCCGGGATTACCGAGTAAAACATTAAAAGATGGTCGAGTATCGCAGGTTACGGTTGTTCCTTTTTATGACCGAACCGATTTAATTAAAGAAACTCTTGGAACATTAAATGAGGCGCTTACACTGGAGATTCTAATCACCATCTTGGTGATTATTATTATGGTATTTAATTTGAAAGCTTCCATTTTAATTTCTGGATTACTACCACTCGCTGTACTGATGGTATTTATCGCCATGAAAGCTTTTGGAGTAGATGCCAATATCGTTGCATTATCTGGAATTGCCATCGCCATTGGAACCATGGTGGATGTAGGTGTTATTCTATCAGAGAATATTATTCGGCACTTTCAAGATAATAAAGATGAATTATCCGCAAATACGGTAGTTTACAATGCTACATCAGAAGTCTCAGGTGCTATTCTGACGGCGGTTTTGACTACCATTATCAGTTTTATTCCAGTATTCACAATGATCGGAGCTGAAGGAAAACTATTTAGACCTTTAGCATTTACGAAGACATTTGCTTTGGCTGCATCTATCATAGTGGCATTATTTATTATTCCACCTTTTGCTGCCTATTTATTCAAAGATAGAAAGTCAAAGTCATGGTACGGATATATTGGAATGACAATTTTATTCCTTTTAGGGATTACTACCATTGTATTGGGATATTGGTTAGGCCTTGTCCTGATCGCTTTTTCTGTAAGCCGATTATTGAACAAGAGAAATCATCTCACAAAGGAAAAATCGAACCTATTGAATGTTATTATTTCGGCGAGTACCATTTTATTTTTATTGGCTGAATATTGGCGACCTCTTGGAATTGATCGAAGTTTTTTGATGAATCTCCTTTTTGTTGCGGTCATCAGTTTAGGATTATTGGGAGTATTCACACTCTTTAGAAAATTCTATTCAAGAATACTTTTGTGGGCACTCAATAACAAATTAGCATTTTTAGCGATTCCGACATCTATTGTTGTTTTTGGCTTTTTCATCATGAAAAACACGGGCAAAGAGTTTATGCCCTCACTAAATGAAGGGTCATTTTTATTGATGCCAACTTCGATGCCTCATTCGGGGATAGTAGAAAATAAAAGAGTGCTACAACAATTGGATATGGCTGTAGCAAGTATTCCAGAAATTCAAACGGTGGTTGGAAAAGCAGGAAGAACGGAGTCAGCTTTAGACCCTGCACCACTTTCCATGTATGAGAATGTAATTCTCTATAAACCTGAATATATGTTGAATGAAGAGGGTGAACGTCAACGTTATAAGGTGAACGAAGAAGGTTTGTTCGAGTTAAAGAATGGGAAGTTCGTAGGAAATCCAAACAATACAAAGAATGCCACCTTGAGTACTTCGACTTCGCTCAGTACAGGCTTGGTCGAAAGGTCTCAACTTATTCCTGATAGTGATGGTGAGTTTTACAGAAACTGGCGACCAGAGATTAAAAAACCAGATGATATTTGGAAAGAGATCCTAAGAGTTACCAAATTGCCTGGTGTCACATCCGCTCCTAAACTTCAACCTATAGAAACAAGACTTGTCATGTTGCAAACAGGGATGAGAGCACCTATGGGAATTAAAGTAAAAGGGCAAGATTTGAAAGAAATTGAAGCCTTTGGTCTTCAATTGGAAAGTGTGTTGAAGCAAGTCGAAGGAGTAAAAAATGAAGCTGTTTTCGCCGATAGAATTGTAGGAAAACCTTACCTATTGATTGATATAGACAGAGCGAAGATTGCGAGATATGGAATTTCAATTCAACAAGTTCAAGACGTTTTAAAAGTAGCTGTTGGAGGTATGGTATTAACTCAAACAGTAGAGGGAAGAGAACGTTACGGAGTCAGAGTTCGATATCCAAGGGAGTTAAGAGACAACCCTACTGATTTGAGCAGTATTTATGTTCCTTTAGAGAAAGGAGCCCCTGTTCCTTTAAGTGAGTTAGCGGAGATTAGATATGAACAAGGTCCACAAGTCATCAAAAGTGAAGACACCTTCTTAGTAGGCTATGTCCTGTTTGACAAGTTAGATGGATTTGCAGAAGTTTCTGTAGTGGAAAATGCTCAGAAATTAATTGAAGAGAAAATAGATAGAGGTGAATTGGTTGTTCCAAAAGGAATCAGTTACCAATTCACAGGAACCTATGAAAATCAATTGAGAGCGGAGAAAACCCTCAGTATTGTAGTTCCTTTAGCCTTGTTAATCATCTTCTTGATTTTATATTTTCAATTCAGATCAGTTGCCACTTCTCTAATGGTCTTTACAGGGATTGCCGTGGCTTTTGCTGGTGGATTCATCATGATATGGCTCTACGGGCAAGACTGGTTTTTCAATTTCAATTTTTTTGGAGAAAATCTTCGTGATCTTTTTCAAATGCATACGATCAATCTGAGTGTTGCTGTATGGGTAGGTTTTATTGCGCTCTTCGGAATTGCAACAGATGATGGAGTTGTAATGGCAACCTACTTAACCCAAGTATTTGAGAGAAACAGACCGAAAGACAAAAAGAGTATTCGAGCTTCTGTTTTGGAGGCAGGAGAAAAACGAATTCGCCCTTGTTTGATGACAACAGCAACAACCATCTTAGCATTATTGCCTGTTTTAACATCTACAGGAAGAGGAAGTGATATTATGATTCCGATGGCTATACCAAGTTTCGGAGGAATGCTAATTGCACTTATTACATTATTTGTTGTTCCAGTCTTGTATAGTTGGAAAGCAGAAGGACAACTTAAAAAACAATAAAATGAAAAAAGTAGTCATTTATATAACCATCCTTTTTGTGAGTTCTTTTTCATACGGTCAAAGACTAGAAAGTCTGATTAAAGAAGGTTTAGAAAACAACCCTGAGATCCAAAAATTTGAAACAGTGTATAAGGGAGCTTTAGAGAAGAAAAATGAGGTAGATGCGCTTCCAAATACGCAATTTGGATTTGGATATTTTGCAAGCGAGCCTGAAACAAGAACAGGAGCACAACGATTCAAACTTTCCGTAAAGCAAATGATTCCTTGGTTTGGCTCTATCACATCAAGACAAAATTACGTGAACTCATTAGCCGATGCGAAGTTTGAGGACATTGCTATTTCTAAGCGAAAGCTGATAGCTTCGGTTTCACAGGAGTATTACTCCTTGTTTACTATTCGAGAAAAACAAGCCATTCTAAAGAAGAATATAGCACTTTTGAAAACGTATGAGACCATGGCTCTTACTTCTGTTGAAACAGGAAAAGCAACGGCTGTTGATGTTCTAAAACTACAAATAAGACAAAATGATTTAGAACAGTTGATCGAAGTATTGGAGCAGCAGTTTTTATCACAACAAACAAAGCTGAATACTTTATTAAATAGAAAAAAGGATATTGAAATTGAAGTTTTGGATTCTTTAGTAATGCCTAATTCTTTAGAGGCAATTGGCACAGATTTGTCTTTGCATCCAGAACTTTTGAAGTATGATAAATTGTACAAGTCTGTTGAACAGTCAGAAATTTTGAATCGAAAAGAACAAAAGCCAATGATTGGTTTTGGATTGGACTATGTAGCGGTTTCAGAACGCCCAAATATGAGTTTTTCTGATAATGGAAAGGATGTAGTGATGCCAATGGTGTCTTTGTCGATTCCTATTTTCAACAAGAAATATTCTTCAAAAACAAAGCAGAACAAGTTAAAGCAAGAAGAGCTCTTGTTTGATAAACAGACTCGTCAGAACAAACTAACTTCGATGTTGGATGTTGCAGTCAATGAGAGAGTGGCGGCTAAAATCAGTTTTGATACTTACACAAAGAATCTTGAAAGAGCAGACAATGCAGAGCAAATTCTTTTAAAATCGTATGAGTCTGGAACAATCAATTTCAATGATGTTTTAGATATACAAGAACTACAATTGAAGTTTCAAATGAAGCAGATAGAAGCTATCAAAAGTTTTTATATGCAGAGCACGATTATTAACTACTTAAGTATTTCATCATGAGAATAATAATCATCTTATTAAGCATAGGTATGCTGATTTCTTGTGAAGAGAAAAAAGAACAACCCGTGGTATACCACTCAGGCGCACTAAGAACAATGATGTCTGGTGATATTTCTAAGACAATAGACTTAGACACCTTGTCTCAGAAAAAGTATTTGTATGCTTTGGGAGCTTTTGAAGGACTACAAGGAGAGGTGCAAATATTCGATGGAGTCAGTCAGAGTAGCAGGGTCAAAGATAGTATGGTAGTGATTGAAAATAAGACAGAAGGTTCTGCGAGTTTACTGGTGTACACACAAGTAGAAAAATGGGTTGAAAATTCTTCCTTCTTTTTTGCAGCCAAAACCGATTTAGATAGTCTACTTATGAATGAAGTGAAAAAAGTAGGCTTAGATACCGAGAAACCTTTTCCATTTATTCTTGAAGGGAAAGTATCAGAGTTACAATGGCATGTGATCAGTTGGAATCCAGAAGATTCAGTTCATACACATAAAAAACATCAAGAATCAGGTTTGAATGGGGTTGTTAAAAACGAAAATGTCCGAATTCTAGGATTTTACTCGAACAAACATAAAGCCATTTTTACGCATCATAGTTCAAATGTTCATATGCACTTTACATCAAAAAATAAAAGCTTGGCGGGCCATGTGGATGATTTGAAAATCAAGGATTCTATCACTTTAAAATTACCAAAACTATGAAGCATACATACAAAGTAACAGGAATGACTTGCGGAGGCTGTAAAGCATCTGTTGAAAAATATTTATCAAAAGTAAAAGAAGTAACAAGTGTAACCGTTGACTTAGAAAAAAGAGAAGCAGAAGTTGGGGTGAATACTCATGTATCAACAGAAACACTCCAAAAAGCACTTCCTGAAAAGTATACAATTACCGAAAAAACAAAAGAGAAGAAGATTCCAGAAATACCTTCTACAGAATTTATGATGGAAGAACCAAAGTCCAAAGTCCAACAATTAAAGCCACTCTTCCTAATTATCTTTTATATCACCTCAGCAAGCATACTGCTGCATTATAAAGATTGGAGTTGGGGTGAATTTATGTTTGACTTTATGGGACTTTTTTATATCGTTTTTAGTTTTTTCAAAATGCTAGATTTAAAAGGATTTCCAGATTCTTTCAGAATGTATGACCCATTAGCGAAAAAGATTCCTCTCTACGCAAAAGTGTATCCTTTTATAGAAACTGCATTGGGTCTGATATTCTTGATGCGATATGAAATAACGATTGCATTATGGATTACATTGGTCATTCTGGGAATCACGACCGTTGGAGTTACAAAGACACTTTTAGATAAGAAATCAATTCGATGTGCTTGTTTGGGAACAGCATTAAAGTTACCCATGACTGAAGCAACATTTATAGAAAATTCCATCATGATCATGATGGCCATACTCATGCTAACCAATATTTTTTAGAATATGAAAAACGTATTACAGATTGCATTACTAACTCTACTCATAATAGGTTGTAAGATAGAAACCAAAAAGGAAGTAAAAGATGAACACCAACATCATCAAGTTGAAAAGAAAGAAGCCTCTAAGAAGAAAGTATTAAGCCCACATACCTATGCAATGGCAATGGTGGGAGATGCTCATGTGCATATAGATTATTCCTCGCCAGGTGTAAGAGGAAGAATCATTTTCGGAGGATTGTTAGCATACGATGAAGTATGGCAATCAGGAGCGCACAGAGCTACTTGGCTTGAAACAAATAATGACCTGTCAATTGAAGGGAAAACGTTGAAAGCTGGAAAATATGGGGTGTTTACTATTCCTTCTAAAGGAGAATGGACTGTTATTTTTAATACAAATTGGGATCAACATGGTAAGGATGAATATGATGAAAAAGATGATGTATTACGATTTAAAGTAACGCCAGAACTTTCAGATGAGATTACCGAACATTTAGTTTATAAAGTTGAGAAGACGGATGATACTCAAGGGTCAATTTCTCTGAGTTGGGAAAAGGTTACTATACGTTTTCCATTTCAAATACAATAGATTATGGTAGGAAGAAAAACATCATTAAAAATTAGAAAAGTTCATAGGTACCTGGGGCTTTTCTTGGGCATTCAGTTTTTATTTTGGACGATAAGTGGCTTGTATTTCAGTTGGACAGACATCGATGATATCCATGGAGATCACTATAAGAACTTAGAATATCAACCGAAGGCTTTTGATAGTTTAATTAGTCCAACTTCTTTAAGCATTACCGATCCTATCAAGTCTGTAGAAATAAGAGACATTAATGAACAGCCTTATTATTTCATCAATAAAAAAGGATTGTATCATGCTAGGACAGGTCAAAAGAAAAGCGAACTGACCAAAGACGAGGCTCTGTATGTTGCAAGTAACTATATGAAACAAGGCTTAGAAGTAGCATCAGTAGAGAAGATTAGTGAGACAGGAAAGCATCACGAGTATCGTGAAAAGTTGCTTCCTGCTTATGTAATCTCTTACAAAACAGATGATAATTTAAAAGCTTATGTGTCTGTTGTAGATGCGAAATTTCAGACGGTTCGACATAAAAGTTGGAGGTGGTTTGATTTTTTGTGGATGACACACACAATGGATTATGAAGGTAGAGACAATTTTAACACGACAGTTTTAAGAGCGTTTTCTCTTTTAGGTTTGATTACAGTACTGAGTGGGTTTTTATTATGGTACGTTTCATCTCCCTCAGTTAGAAAATTAGTACAACGAAAAAAATAGAATACAATGAAAAAATATAGTGTATATCTAGGAATATTAGCAATTGGACTTTTAATAGGTGGGTTTTTATTTGGAGGTAATTCTCCCCAAGTAGAAGAGCATGACCATTCTAAAGAAATGGCATCGAATCAAATGTGGACATGTTCAATGCATCCACAGATTATGCAACCAGAAGCAGGAGACTGCCCTATTTGCGGTATGGATTTAATTCCTGCTGAAGCTGGAGCAGATGGTCTAGCGGCAGATGAATTTAAACTCACAGAGAATGCTATGAAATTGGCAAATATCCAAACAACTGTAGTTGTTGACACAAATGAATCTGAGAATTCAATCATACTTTCAGGAAAGATTGTTGAGAATGAAAAGAAGAATGCCATTCAAGTGAGTTACTTCTCAGGAAGAATTGAAAAGTTATTTATCAATTTCACAGGAGAGAAAATAAGAAAAGGGCAACAGTTAGCAACCATTTATTCTCCTGAGTTGTTTGCTGCGCAACAAGAACTATTAACAACGGCAAAACTCAAAGAGTCTCAGCCTCAATTATACAAGGCAGTAAGAAACAAGTTGAAGCTCTGGAAACTTTCTGATGCTCAAATTAATAGTATCGAGTCTTCGGGTAAGGTGATTGAAAACTTTCCTGTTTATGCAACTGTTTCAGGTACAGTAACAGAAAAAATGGTAGAGATAGGACAATCAATAAAGCAAGGACAAGGCTTATTTAAAATAGCTGACTTACAATCGCTTTGGGCAGAGTTTGATGTTTATGAAAGTCAAGTGGAATTAATTAAAACTGGACAAGATATTGAAGTAAGTACCAACGCTCAACCCGATAGAACTATTAGTTCTAAGGTTTCATTTATTGATCCTGTCCTAAATACAAAAACAAGGACTGTTACGCTGAGAGTTGATTTGAATAACTCAAAAGGTTTTTTGAAGCCTGGGATGTTTGTCAAAGGGAAACTCAACGCAAAAAACAATAACGGTTCTCTTTTGGTTCCATCTTCGTCAGTATTGTGGACAGGTAAAAGATCTGTTGTTTATGTGAAGACGAAGAAAGATGAAGCTGTATTTGAAATGCGTGAAGTACAGATAGGATCGAAAGTCGGAGAATCTTATCAAGTTTTAGAGGGCTTGAAAGATGGAGAAGAAATCGTAACTAATGGTGCTTTTACTGTGGATGCAGCCGCCCAACTTCAAGGTAAAAAGTCAATGATGAACAAAAGTGGAGGAACGGTAACGACAGGTCATGAAGGGCATTTAGGAATGAATCACAATGGTCAGAAGATGAAAATGACCAATGAGAGAATAGAGGTAGATTCGAAGTTTCAAGGGCAGCTCAAGGCAGTATTTGATGAGTATATCATTTTGAAAGATGCACTTATAAAAGGAGATTCAAAAACGTCAACACAAGCTTCATCAATGATGTTGAAGAACCTAGCAGAAGTGGATATGAAGCTACTCAAAGGAGATGCTCATAACTCATGGATGCAACTATCAAATGATCTGAAAGCACATACTCGATCTCTAAACTCTACAACAGATTTAAAAACACAAAGAGATCATTTCAAACCTCTTTCAGCTACCTTAATTATGGCTGTCGAAAAGTACGGTGTGAATATGAAGGTGTATAGTCAGTTTTGCCCAATGGCTGATAATAATACAGGAGGCTATTGGCTGAGTTTAGAAGATAAAGTCCTAAATCCGTATTTCGGGGATGCTATGTTAAGATGTGGAGAAGTAACAAAAACAATCAAATAATAATTTAATTTTTATCAAATGAGAAAAGTAATTTTAAGTTTAGCAGTCATAACTGCTATTGGTTTTACAAGTTGTAAAAGTGAAGCTAAGAAAGATGACAAAAAACCAGAAACAACAGAAGTAAAAAAAGACGTTGCATATACTGATGCAAGTTTTGGAGTAAGAGGAAACTGTGGAATGTGTAAGACTACTATTGAGAAAGCTGTAAATAACTTGGATGGAATATCCAAAGCAGAATGGGATCGATTGAGAAAGAAAATTAATGTTTCTTTTGATGCATCCAAAACAAACTTAGATGCAATCCATAAAGCAATTGCTGATTCAGGATACGATACTGACAAGTTAAACGGAAGTGAGGACGCATACAAAAACTTACCTGCTTGTTGCCAGTACGACCATTCTATGGAAATGAGTTTAAAAGGTGAAGTAAAAGATGATGGACATGGAGGTCATTAAAATATAAAAAGCCTAGGCAAATTTGCCTAGGCTTTTTTCATAGCAAACCTTCCCACTATTTGCTTCCCAACATTAGCAATTCGTTTACAATCACTTCTGTTACATAGCGGTTCTCTCCCTCTTTAGTTTCATAGCTTCTTGTTGAAAGTTTTCCTTCTACAGCAATCTCTTTTCCTTTGCTGATATATTTTTCAATGATATCAGCTGTCTTTCCCCAGGCAACTAAATTGTGCCAGTCGGTCTTGGTTTGTTTTTCTCCGCTTGCATCTTTATAACTCTCATTGGTTGCTAATGAAAATTTAGCTAGTTTCTTTCCACTTTCTAAAGTGATAATTTCTGGTTCATTTCCTAAGTTTCCGATTAATTGAACTTTATTTCTTAATGTGCTCATGATTTCTGTTTTTTAAATTGTTACTTTTTCTTCTAATGGGTCATATCCCAAAAATTCTTTAATTTTTATTTGATTATTTTCATTTGGAATTACCCCTTGTCGCTCCCATTTATCTATCGTCGATTCATACACTTCGAGAATTAGAGCTAACTCCTTTTGGGTGAGATTTAAATCCAATCTTCCTTTACGTAAATGTTCTCCGTAGCGTGATGGTTGAGAAGGGTATCCTTGGCTAGGAAGCCACGTTGCCTGTAGTTCTAGGGTACAAATGGTCAACGACGTGGTGCCATTGGGTTTCCGTTACTTTTTCCCCTTTGTTGTTTTTGTAGCTTTCATTGGTTGCCAAAGAGAACTTGGCTAATTTCTTCCCGCTTTCAAGGGTAATTACTTCTGGATTGTTTCCTAAATTTCCAATTAGTTGAACTTTGTTTCTTAACGTACTCATAAGATAAGGTTTTAAATTAGTATTGTTTTGTTGTCAATTCGATTTGACACTGCAAAGATGGAAACCAAAGAAAGTTTTATTCGGTTGCAAAGCAGTTACTTTCGATTGTAAATAATTGTAGTCGTTTGTAATCGGATAAATAATTGTATCTTTCCAAATAAAATAGCTATGGAATCTAGAAAATGTTTGGAATGTAGTGAGCCTGTAAAAGGCAGAACTGACAAGAAATTCTGTTCGGATTATTGCAGAAATTCTTACAACAATAAAGTGAACAAGGATAGTAAAAACCTTATTCGAAACACCAATAACCGTCTTCGAAAGAATTATAAAATCCTTACAGAACTGAACAAATCGGGGAAAACAAAAGTATCAAGATCCAAATTATATGACTATGGATTTGATTTTCAGTTCTTCACTTCCATTTATACCACCAAAACAGGAAATACCTATTACTACGTTTACGACCAAGGATATTTGGCTCTTGAAAACGAAACTTTCCTATTAATTAAAAGAGAATAGGACCTTCTGTATTATGTTTTCTTGTCTCGATAATTTGAGAGGCTATTTATTTTTAATACATTTAAAAACCAAATAACAAAACTATACCAAATGAATACTTCAAAAACAAACTACGCTACGACCCTCAAATCGCTATTTGTATGCCTTTTGGTGGCCTTATTCAGTAATACAGCAACGGCTCAAAATTATGAGTCGAACACCAATAATAACAAACAGAGTGGCACGATTTACGGAATCGGAGGCAATAATGAATTATATGTTTGGGAAAACAATGCATGGCGTTACATTCCGAATAGCGGGTTGGTGATTGATATCGCCGTAATGCAAGACGGAACCATCATTGGTATTGGAAAAGACAAAGAATTGTATACGAGAAATGGATCTTCTTGGAAAAAAGTTCCGAATAGCGGTCAGGTAATATCAGTAGCAATTGACAATCAAGGCGGAATTATGGGTGTTGGAAAAGACGAATTCATGTATCGTTGGAAGCAAACTTCCCTTTCGAGTTATTGGGAGAAAATCCCGAATAGCGGTCTTGTAACCGATATCACCGTTAAAGATGACGGAACCATTATTGGTATTGGAAGAGATAAATTTCTTTATGTTCGTGTTGGAACCTCATGGAAGAAAATTCCAAATAGCGGAAAAGTGATTGACATCGCCATTACCAAAGACGGAACAATGCTCGGAGTTGGTCCAGATCGTAATGTGTACCGTTGGGTTCGTACGGATTTGTACTCTGCTTGGGAAAAAATACCGAATAGTAAAGGAGTTATTGCAATCGCAACAAACTAAATAACTTTATTTCCAGCTATTTCCTTTGATTTTCATAGCGGCCTTCAAAACGTCTTTTTGACTGATTTGACCGATTAATTTTCCTCTTTCAACTACAGGAAAACGTCTACGCTTTGAGTTAATAAACTTAGACGCGGCGTCAAAAATATTCATGTTTTTGTCAATGGTATCAACCTCTGTGATCATTTTTTTACCTACGGTGTTATCACTATCGGAAGGTAAGTTATAGTACTTGCTTTCAGAAATATGTTTGATGCAATCCGTCTCAGAGATGATTCCAATCAACTCATTTTTTTCGTTGACCACAGGCCCCCCTGAAATTTTATATTTGATCAATTCATTAATCACATGATCTAGGGAATCTTCTGGTTTAAAAGTGACCAATTTCTTCGTCATATAATCCGAAACTAATATGTTCGCTTCTACTTTTACTTGCGAGGTATCTCTTTTTCCAATAAAACTCTTAATTCCCATGATTGATTGATTTTTGGTTGTGATTAAAGTTATTAAAATTTTGTATTGATTTACAAATCATTGTAAAATTTTATTTTCGAGGGCGTTAGGAACGATTTCACTTCAAATCATTCCATAAAAAAACACTACCTAACATACATTAGATAGTGTTATCGTGTTTTTAAAATATCGTCTTCCGGTACTAACCGATCTCTGAAATTCGTAAGGTATTTACCATCCCTTTTTCTTCCACTGGCATCGAGGTTAGATTAATGATAAAATCTCCTGGTTGCACATACCCTTTGGCTTTGGCGATCTGATTGATATCAACGATGGTATCATCTGTACTTAAATTCTTATCGTAGTAGTACGCTTTCACACCCCACAATAGATTTAGTTTCCCCAAAATTCTTCTTTCTGAAGAGAAGGCCATGATATGTGATTTTGGTCTCCAGGATGAAATCTGAAAGGCAGTATACCCACTATTAGTCAATGTTGAAATGGCTGCTGCGTCAATATCATTAGCGATTTGGGCAGCGTGATGACAAATCGATTTTGTGATAAATCGATTTGTTCGAATGTGCGGTGGTCTTTGGGAAACAGAAATTAACGGCGAGTTCTCAACACTTTTGATAATTTCAACCATTTTCTGAATCACACGAAGTGGATGTTTCCCAACTGAGGTTTCACCTGACAGCATTACGGCATCCGCACCGTCCATAATTGAGTTGGCTACATCATTCACTTCTGCTCTTGTAGGAACCGAGTTATCGATCATGGTTTCCATCATTTGCGTAGCAATGATTACTGGTATTCTTGCTCTCTTTGCGCGCCCAACGAGTTTCTTCTGAATCAATGGAACCTCTTGCATTGGAATTTCAACACCCAAGTCTCCACGCGCCACCATGAGTCCGTCACAATAAGGAATTAGCGCATCAATATTCTCAACTGCCTCTGGCTTTTCAATCTTTGCAACTATTGGAATACGATACTCTGAATGTTGTGCAATTAAATCTCTCAACATTCTTAAATCTTCAGGCGTTCTCACAAAAGAAAGCGCAATCCAATCAACGTTTTGTTGAATGGCGAAAACCGCATCACCCATATCCTTTTCGGTAAGAGCCGGCAGGGAAATATTTGTATTAGGTAGGTTAACTCCTTTTTTAGATTTTAAAGGTCCACCAACAATGGTTTTTACAACTACATTGGTATCGAGGTCGGTAGAAACAACTTCAAACTGAAGTTTCCCATCGTCAACTAAGATGTGTTCTCCAACCTTTACATCCTTTGGGAAACGTTGGTAGGTCATGAAGGCCTTTTCTTTCGTACCCGTGCATTTTTCTGTGGTGAAGGTAAACAGGTCATCTTTTTCTAAAACAACGCCTTCTT
>CAYFJL010000024.1:0-28092 GCA_964343335.1 uncultured Polaribacter sp.
CTGCTCACTTTCATCCGCCGCAGGTGGTATACATTGACCGCCCTATCCACTTGGTCAAGGCCAACGAATATTATCACGCAAATTCCGATGTCGGTAATTTTTACCCCTATGCAGGAGTGGGTTTGCGCTATTTCCTGTTTTGAGAATTTATTTGGAACACTATGAAAAAAACTACTCCACAACTTTATATAGCTCTCTTTGCCTTTTTAGGGATGCTGCTTATCTGGGCCTGTAGCAAAGATTTTGAAGACACAATCCAAGATTCCTTTGATTTTAAATTTTCGGGTAGCAACGAAGAGGATATCTTTATTTTCGAGGCCTCAAAGACCGATTTTTCCTTGGAACCGGAGCGAATGGTTTCCAATGTGACCTATCACATGCGATATGACATACAAAATGGGAACGGATATTTCCTGAACAGTGAAAACGACACCATCCGGGAAAATGATACCATTCCTTTGGTGGATTTTGATATGAGTCTCAAGTATGTGGCCGTTGATACCGGGGCACATCGGGTAAAGGTGTACGCATGGGATTCCAAACAATTGACCAAGGAACTGGATCTCGCATACAAAAGCCAATTTGCCAGCTTTAGTTTTTTGTTGACAAAAGGTTCGGATGCAATGATCATTAACAGCAAGAATCCCGTAAATGCCACATTGATCAGGGATAAGGAAACAGCTGGACCAAATAGCAATGGCCTACAGGGTTTTCAGGTAACCTATCAATTGGAAGATGGTACCGGTCTGTTATATGTCGGGGATACATCGTATAGGCCTGGTGAGGAATTTACATTATCCAAAGGGGTGACAGAATTTAGTTATCAACCTGAAACTTTAGGCGAACATAAATTGACCATGACCGCTACGGCACCCGATGGCGCCAAAATAACGCGGGAATTGTTGTTGAATGTGGGAAACCTCAATTTTACGTTCAGGGCCACGGCAAGTTCATCCCAAGTGGAGCTCGACACGAATTTAGCGGTGAACATCGATTTGCAGACCCAAGATGAGGAAAGCGACGTGACCTATGAGATAAGCCATGCATTCAGTTCCGAAAGTGAGGGTGGTGGCACGGTACGCGATCATAACGGTGGGGTTATGGATGTTGGTACAAATCGGCCAATCTTGCCCGGTAATTACAACTACACGTTTCAAAGTACTGAACTGGGCCAACGCAAAATCTATTTTGAGGTCAGGGACAGTAATGGTCAGACCAAAAGGGACAGTGTGGAAATCGAAGTGGCCAATATACCTTTCACCTTTTCAGGAAATTCTGAGCGTAACTCCGTATTCATCAATGAACGGACCCAATTCAATTTCAGCATCAAATCAAACGGTAATACGAGTAATATCGAGTACAGCATCTCCTATGAAATTTTGGAAGGAAACGGTACTTTACGGAATGATCGTGGAACGGGGCTTTTGAACAATACGGATTATCCCGTTGACTTTGGCAATTTCTCCTTGTTCTACATCCCCGAAACGACTGAATTGCACCAGATTTCCTTTGTGGTGACGGATAACTTTGGGCAGTCCTCAGAACCCGTTATCATCGACCTCGAAATCAAGCAGAACGAATTCGATGTGACTTTCACACCTTCAAAAACATCCGAATTTACGAATATTCCCGTTTCCGGCATCATCAACATTAATGAAGTGCCCGAAGGAACGAATGATGACTACGAAGCATTTTTCACCTCAGGTAAGAGTGGTGAGGTGAGTATTAATGGAAATACCTATGGGCCTGGGGAAAAATTCAACTTGCAGGCGGATACCAATAATCTTTTTTACACGGGTTTTGAAATGGGAGAACACAAACTGGTCTTTAGTGTGGAATCCGCTTCTGGAGTGACCCATGCCACGGAACCTATTGCCATTGCCTACCAACAGGTAGACTTTTCCTTTACAGGCGGTGTTCAGAAATCCCTTATTTCGGTGGGAGAGGTAACCTCGGTCAACTTCAATATTTCAGAATCTGTTGGCTCTTCCGACTATACGATGCGTTTTGTCATGAACGGCAATGCGCTTCTGAGGGATACTAACGGAGAGGTAGTCAGTCCCGGCATCAGCTATGACGTGCCCAAAGGAAATTTCAATTGGTCTTTGGAGGGAATCAATGAAGGCACTATTTCCATTACTTTTTTTGCCATGAACGACAGTGGTTTGGAGAAACAAGTATCCATCTCTGTGGATGTAGAGCCAAAGGACTATGATTTTACGGCCAATGCGACCGGCCCCGGCGGATTTACCGGGGAGTCCACCTCCATCAATTTTAATATATCTGAAATCGGGCTCGGGGGCGATACTTACACGATGTACTATTCCACGGGAAATGCCAACGGTAGTTTAGAGTTTGATGGCAACAGCTACAATCCGGGTGAAACCTTTACGGTGCCCATCGGGTCTTTTTCAGGAACCTATACAGGTTTGACTGAGGGAAATCATGATATCGTGTTCCAAGTGAGATCATCGTCGAATGTTACCAAGGCTGCAAATGTGAACCTTCAATATGAGAACTATACAGAGCCTTTTGATTTGACCATAAGCCAGGCTCCCGGGGAACGTTTGGAAGGTGAGCCTTTTAATGTGACCATTATTACCAATGCAATCGGCACGCACGATGATTCGGTTACCTATACCATGACCTTTTCATTTGAAGGTAATCGCGTAGGCTACTTTTTTGTCTCAGGAACACGATATGACGAAGGGCAAACCGTTCCTCTGAATTATGGGAGTACCAACCTCACATTTTATCCAGATAGTCAAGATGAATTTACCATTGACTTTGAGGTGGAAAATTCCACTGGGGAATCGGAATCGGGTAGCACACTTGTAGAGACGCTTCGAAAGCCTGTTGCCATGGTCAAGGGCGAAAAGCATAATGTCAGTTGTGGAGGATTAAACGGTTGCGATTATCAAGTTAGAATTTATACCTGTTTTGATATAGCATGTTCAGAAGCTTATGGAGGGGCTACTCTAGACCAAGTGGAGATTAGAATTTTTAATAGGAGTACCAATAGGTGGGATACTCGTGTGTACAATTACAATGAAGCCGTGGGCAATGGTGTCGACAGATACTTTCTTTTGGAGGAAGAAGCACGTGAGAGTAGATTAAAATATCTTGACCAGGACTTTGAGGTAAGGGTCAGGGATACTAACAACCAATGGAGTGAAAGAGTGGCCGGAAGGGTCATTAGGGTCTAAATTAAAAACCATTTCAAATGCGCAACTCCAAAATTTGAAAGAGCATTAACTCCTTTTAAAGGTGTATGTTATCACAACTTCTTGATTATCTAAAAAATCATCTTGGTCAACAATCAATCGATTTTTGGAAAATTCTATAATGGTCCAGTCGTTCCTGTTGTCGAACTGAATAATGGCATTGTTTATAAGCTCGTAATTGTCATCCTCAACATTTTGAAAAGCAGGAACTTCACCACAAGAAAGCCCGTTTTCATTGATTGAAAAGGCATTTTTTTCCCCGGGACCCCTTGCACTAAAAAATGTCAAATTATCTTTTAGACACTGACGAATCTCATTGGTGTTGAATAGGTCGACATTCACAGTGCCGTCTCCGTTTACGTCAACTGCAGTATTGGAGTCAATAGCTAAATATTCCCACTGTCCTATTAATTGATTGGCTCTGTCTTCTAGGGCAATCGTATCGTCATCTTTATTACATGAAATCAATAGCAAAGTTAAAAGGAGGAAAATTTGCCTTATCGGTAGAGATTTCATTCAGGGTGTTTTATAGGGTTAAAACGTAAATGTACTGATATTTGAACAAGTCTTTTACTTGGTATTTAAACTTTCATTTAAGTTGAAGATAGGACTAAAAAAATTATAGGTCGAAGTTTCACAAAGAGTTCAAACATTTTTTTGAATCTTAACTGATGAAAGAATCTTGTTCAAGCTCATTACCTCGTTTCTTAAAATGGCCGGTTTTCGGTACCATCAAGCATAAGAAATAAAAATAATGGTCATATCAAAAGATACATTTTTAAATCATGCCTTTTTGACTACGTGAGCCGCCTTCCATTGTCCCGGTCTCTATCCTCATCATTCCATCCAAAAAGAAAACTGATCATTTTGTCCATAAGTCTGTCAAAGTCTGATTTTGACTTTTCATCATCCAGTAAATATCGATTTGTGATGTACAGGAAAATTGCATAGATCAGTAACATCACAGACATTCCGATTGCTAAAGTTCCCATAACCCAATCTTTTATTTTATTCCATTTACCTCTTCTTTTAAATTAATATCCTCCCCTTTATTGCAACCACTCGTCCAATTTTCGGTTGGCACAATCATAGCCAATGGTAAACGCCTTATCGATACCCTTTTTGTCCAAAACCCCTATTTCGCCCAGTTCGTCCGGCACAAAAAGTAAATCCGGCACGTAAAGCTTGTCCATGGCATTGGCATGAAGCATCAATAGGTTCGCCCGCTGGGAGATTTGAAGGGCATTCTTTACCTGCCCTTTTCCTATTTCTTTATTAGAGGTGGCATAACAACCTATGATAACATCGCTATGGTCAACCAAGGGTTCTATAGGGAAATTGTTCATTATTCCACCATCGGCATAAAGCTGGCCATCAATACTCACTGGGCTGAAAACCGGTGGTAATGCGGCGGACGCCAGAAGTGGTAAAAACAATTCTCCAGAATTGAAAAATTTGGGTTGGCCTTTTAGTAAATCTGTGGCCACCACAGTTAGCCTTTTTTCCAATCCTTCAAACCGATGGGAGGTAAAAAACTCATCAAAAAAAGTTAGGTATTTATCCGTGTCAAATAGCCCTGGTTTATTGATAGTGACAAAGTTGTACTTCAATAAAGGTGTTTCTTTGAAGAATTGAAGCATATCATCCGCAGTTGCACCGTCTGCATAAAGACCTCCCACAAGCGCACCTGCGCTTACCCCAGAGATATAATCGGGAAAAATATCTCGCTGTGTCAATGCTTTTAGAATGCCGATATGTGCCATCCCTTTTACACCTCCGCCTGAGAGCACCAAACCAATGGTTTTATTTTTTATAGTTTCTAGTTTCATCTTGATTAGGTTTAAAAAGAAAGGGGCACAAGGCCCCCTTCAAGTCAAGTGTTGAACCTAAAGGGTTATGAATCCAGCCCAATGGCATAATAATACTTGCCAGGCATATCTTCATAAACACCTTCTAACATTACACCACCTTGTTTGTCTTCCAAGGCGTTCATAACATCTTCTACGTCCTTGACACGTTGACCGTCAATATGGGTGATTATGAAACCTTCACGTACCTGTGTAAACTTTCTCAACTTCCCTGCGTACAATGCGGTAATCTTTACACCGCTTTCCACACCCATTTTTTTGGCTTCCTCTTTGTCAAGTGCTTCCAGTTCGGCACCCAATAGGTTCAAGATTTTGGTATGTTCCTTTTTCTTTACCTTGGTATTGCCAATTCGATTTTGGAGGGTCACCTTGAATTCCTTCTCTTTGCCTTCTCTATTTACCACTAATATCACTTCATCCCCGGGTCTCTTTAAGGCGATAAGTTCTTGTAGCTCGGGTGAGATCTTGACTTCACGGTCATCTACCTTGAGGATTACGTCTCCTTCCTTCAGTCCGGCTTTTTCCGCAGCAGAACCCTCTCCTACTGATGCCACATATACCCCTTGGGTCAGGTCGACCTCTTTCTCTTTGGCCAAAGTACCGTTCAGGGTCACAATATTGATGCCCAACATGCCCCTTTGTACCGCTCCATAGTTCAAAAGGTCTTCCACTACCTTACTGGCAATGTTACTTGGTACGGCAAAACCATAGCCATTATAGGTGCCCGTTCTCGTGGCAATTGCGGTATTGATACCAATGAGGTCGCCATTGAGGTTGACCAAGGCCCCACCGCTGTTCCCCGGATTGATGGCCGCATCGGTCTGGATAAAGCTTTCAACGGCAAACTGGTCCTTGTTTATATTGATGTTTCTGGCCTTTGCGCTCACAATACCGGCGGTCACGGTTGAATTGAGGCTGAACGGATTGCCCACGGCCAACACCCATTCACCGACCTGTACATCGTCAGAATTTACAAAGGGGAGCGCCTTTAGGTTTTCCTTTTTGATTTGAAGCAGGGCAAGGTCCGTAGAAGGGTCCGTACCAATAACAGTGGCCTTGTAGGTACCATTGTTGTGCAATGTCACCTCTATTTCATCAGCATCCTGAATTACATGGTTGTTGGTCAAAATGTACCCTTTTTCGTTGATGATGACACCCGAACCGCTTCCCATAACGGGCATTTCCTCGGGCATTTGGTAATCTTCCGAATCATTGGGTGACTGTGGTTGACCATTATAGTATCTCCTTCCAAAAAACTGCCCGAAGGGACTCTCCCCAAAGAAATCACGGAACGGGTCCGGTAGCTCTCTGTATTGAAACATCTTATTGCTTCCTGCTGGCATCATTTTCTTGGCAGAAATGTGCACCACCGCATCCAAGACCTTTTCTGTGGTCTTTGTGAAATCCAATGGCGTAATTTCACCTTCTGCGTTAGCGGCATACAATACTTTATGACCTGTCGCCGCGCTAACATGCTTTATGGCGACTTCCTCTTTTCCAAAATAGTGATAGCCTCCAATTACTCCGAAACTAATCACCAATGACACCATAGCTGATATAAAAACTGACTTTTTCATTTTTTAAGTTTTATTTATCGTTTTTTAAACTATCTCTCTCTTTGCCATAAAAATCTGAACGGTACTTCTCCAAAAACTTTCGATGTCTGTCCATCATCCGTGTATGGACCTTGTCCAGTTCCATAAAGTCCATGCCGAAGTCACTTTCAAAAAAATCATCGTTGAAAAAGTGATTCCCAAAAAGGGAGTCCCGTTCAAAAATATCCTCAAACCCCTGGTCTTTGAAAGTTGAGAAACGTCTATAGAACTTCGATTCAAAATTGTTCAATAAACTGTCCTTATCCATAGTGGCCAAGTCATTAATCGTGTCACTTGACGACCAGGAATAGATGCTGTCATAGCGAATCAAATTTCCGTTTTCGTCAAATTCCTTGTCCACTTTCCAAGTTCCCTTGAGCTGTTCCATTTCTTTTTTGTCACCCTCGCTGGTGACCATATCCTCTTTCTTTTCCTGGCCCTTGCAACTGGTCAGGCTAAAGAGGATCGCCATAAGAATTGTCATATACGTTTTCATTGTTCTTGTTTTGGTTCAACATGTATCTCTACTAGGTTTTGTAAATTCCTCCTGACTCCTGCAGCTTTAGCAGTCGGTTCTGATGGAAAATCTGCGACTTTCGCTCCCCGTCACGGTACCATACGCATTCCACGTAGGTGTCGTTGTCAACGAATCCAAAAATGGGCTCCTTCTTAGGGACGTATTTCAAAATTTCCATTTTGGGGCCATTATTCTTGCCCTTTATCTTTACCCAATCACCCGCTTTGAATTTCCGTGCCATTCCGTTGAGATTTTTTTGAAGGTGGGCGACCCTCATCGGGAGTACCCACCTTCATTGTCCAACTTAAACCACCACAATTACCTTAGGATATACGCTCTTTGAATTTTTTAAGTTTTGTTCTCAGGTTCTTGAGCAGGCCTTTTTCATCGGTATTTGAGGTGTCTTTGATTACCTTTCCGATTTCCTTGACGGCATCGTTCAGCTCCTTGAACTCTTTGTCCCTCTCACCGTAGCCAAGGGTTTTTGCAAACTTGAGTTCATAGGTGGCATTGTCCAAGAGCTGTTTGGCCAAATCCTGGTCAAAATCCTTTTCTTGGATGGTCTCATCCAGCTTTTGGAGAATATGCTCCGCCCTTATGAGTGGCAACGGAATGCGGTTTTTTTCCACCACAATGGTGTTCAAAGTAGCGTTCAACAAGGTGCTTGCCTCTGCGTATTTTTCTTCTTTGGCCAAGACGAGAGCCTGTTTTAACGCAACCGGGTAGGTGGCAATGGGCAGACGATAGGTCTCTATTTCAATTTCACTCTTAAGTCCGTCCAAGAGCTGTGCAGCCTCTTGGATCTTTCCATCTTCGAGGGCTTCCTCGGCCATATCCCCAATCTTCTTAATGCTTGATATATCAGAAACCAAATCATGTGTTCGAATGTTAAAATCTATCGGTGCAAATGACAGTTCTGGATTTAATGTGGTCAGGGCTTCCGCCTTACCAATACCCTTTTCAATAAAGTCTTTCGCATCAACATAACTGCTATCGGCAATGGACGTAATTGCATCTTTGGTGGAATTCACCACATCAAATGCATCCTGCATCAACTCATCATTGGCCAATTCAATGTTGCGTTGTATCTCTGCGTCAAAGGCTTCCTGAAATTGGGCCTTTGTGAAGTAGCGTTTCACTTCTGGTGCAACTTCTTCGATGCTCTCTTTCTCTGTGTTTACGGCTAGGTCCTTGTTGTCTTTTTTATCTTGATTACAACCTAAAAGAAGGACCGCCAACAGGGTCAGTAATCCAAATTTTAAGGTTTTCATTTCTATTCAAATTTTATGGTTAAACAATTATATTCAGGCAACCTTTAAGGTTTGTTTTTTACTTGTACTATCTTTTTTTGCAATTTTTATTTTCAATAAACCATTCTTCATTTTTGCTTCAACTCTGTCAAGGTCTGCATTCATAGGTGCCTCAAATGCCCTGTAGAAGGCATTTCTAACGAACTCTTTTCGTACCCAATGCTTTTCACTTACCTCTTGGGATTGTTCTTTCTCACCACTAATTATCAGCGTGTTTCCCTGCAACTCAATGTTCACGTTCTTTTTATCCAGTCCAGGTAGTGCCATGGAGAGTTCAAAAGCGGTCTCTTCATCACTGATATTGGTCGAGGGTACTGAGACCAACTCATTGATGCCGTCTTTCAGCCTTGGCAGAACCTTGCCTGTAAATCTTTCAATGAATGGTGGGAATTTAATCGCTTTACCCACCTCCTTGCCAAATACTTGCATTGTACAAAAATTTAGGTTCAACAATTGAGAAAGAAGGGGCTGGGAATCCAGCCCCCAACTTCAATCAATCAAAAAACAAACCAACCCGTTACGAAATCTTGATGGTTCTGGCAGGCTTTTGTTTGGCCTCTTCTTTCTTGGGCAAGTGAATGCTCAAGATACCATCTACATATTTCGCATCAATCTTACCATCATCAACACTCTCTGGTAAGCTGAAGGTTCTTTTAAACGAAGAGTAACCGAACTCCCTGCGAGTATAGTTGTCTTCTCTTTGCTCATTTTCTTCCTTCATTTCTGTGGAGATTGACAGTACTTGATTGTCAAGGTCAATATGGAAATCAGACTTTTTAAGACCTGGAACCGCCATGTCAACGAAGTATGCATCTCCTGTCTCCCTAATGTTTACTTTGGGCAATGTCATGCCAGTGTTAAAATTAGAGGTAAAGACTGATGGTAGGTCGTTGTTGAAAAAGCTGTCGATCCAATTTGACCAGGTTGGGAAAGTTAGACCTGAATTAACGTTTGATAAATTTCCATTTTTAGGAACATTAACCAAAGTGCTCATAATTACAAAAATTTAAGTTAAACATTAAAACAACCCTGAAATCTTGATTGATTTCGAATTAGCTATAGGCAAATGAAATGCCAAAAATGAAAAGAAGCCTTTTCAATTGATTTGAATCAAGAACTTTCTGCCTAGGTTTCTCTAAATTTGACATAATGACAGTAAAAATAAAAGTTTTACTGTCATTATGTCGCTCTTATAGGTACTATTATATCGAAAAAAAAACCTGTTCGAAGCTTCGTGATTAATAAGAAGATTTTAAAATCGGATTGGTATTTTTTTTGAAATAACGATTGATAATTAAAGACAAAATTTTATAGTGTTGAACTAAAATATAGAATTATGAAAAACGTATATCACATTCAAATACAAGAGTCCTTTGTGGTTTTAAGAAACCTAAAAAAGGAGAATAAGAAAGATGCCTTTAAAGATAAGTTTATGAAGCTATTGCCTGCTATAAGACAGCACATTAAAGATAGAATGGAAACAGCTTCAAAAAAAGAACTGTTAAAACAACAAGGGTACAATACTGATGACTTTGTGAACGACCTGTACATCTATGTATATGACCACATAGATGAATTGGATATTGAAGAAGAAGATTTTCACGTTTGGCTCTTCAAGGCAATCGACACGTTGATTCAAGATGCCCTTGTAGAAGAAGAGTTTGATGATTTCTTTATGGAAAACATAGATGATTATTCTAAAAAAGAATGGGATGCCATGGAAGAGGAATTCAGCACAGATGGTGACGGTGATTTAGTAATGCTTGACGAGCTGGATGATAGTAGTCTAAGAAAGAACAACTATGAATTACGAGATATTTTCATTGAGGATAACGAGAAGGAACTCACGGCCAAACTTGAAAAAGAATTATCCAAAAAGCGCATAAATACCCATACCCAGATGGTGCTGCAAAAATTACCGATGGTAACGCAAAGCGTGTTTGATTTACATACTCTTAGAGGTTTCAGCGCTAAGGAAATTGCACAAATAAAACGAATGCAAGTTGAAAAAATTGAGGCACTGCTTAAAGAAGCTTTGGACTTATTGAAGTCAAGTTTTAAAAGTCGTTTTTTGAGCTAAAATATGCAACACCAAATACTTCCATTATTAATTTAATTTAATTTAAGAAGTAACTAAAAATGGAGTACAAAGATTATTACAAAATACTTGGTGTTGACAAAAGCGCAACACCAAAAGACATAAAGAAAGCCTATCGAAAACTGGCAGCCAAATATCACCCCGATAAAACCAAAGGTGATAAGGCCGCTGAAGAAAAATTTAAGGAAATCAACGAGGCCAACGAGGTGCTGAGCGACCCAGAGAAAAGGGAGAAATACGACACTTTAGGTGCTAACTGGCAGGCCTATGAGCAGGCTGGGGGCGACTGGAGGCAATACGCCAATCAATCGCAGAACAATGGCGGGCAGACCTTCTACTACGAAGGCGACCCCTCTGAATTTTTTGGTGAAGGTGGAGGTAGTGGCTTCTCCAGCTTCTTTGACATGTTCTTCGGCGGTAGTGGCCGACAGGGTTTTGGTGGTCGCTCGCGAAGAAGCCAGCAAGGTTTTTCCGGTGGTGATATAGAGGCCGAATTGCCAATCACCCTGTTGGAAGCCTATCAAGGAAGCAAGCGGACTTTTGAGCTCAACGGCAAAAAGTTGCGAATTACCATTAAGCCAGGCTCCTATGATGGTCAAAAGCTCAAGATAAAGGGCAAGGGGCAACCTGGAGTGAACGGCGGACAACAGGGTGATCTTTATATATACCTGAAAATACAGCCCGACCCTAGGTTTGAGAGAAAAGGAAATGATTTGGTCACCACAAAGGCCATCGATTTGTATACGGCCATTTTGGGAGGCAAAATAGAGGTTCCGACAATGTCGGGCATAGTTAAAATGACGGTGCCCAAGGGAACGGACAACGGAAAGACGTTGCGATTAAAAGGAAAGGGAATGCCCATATACAATACCAAGAGCTTCGGAGATCTCTTGGTAAGAATCGTTGTTGAACTTCCAAAGAACTTAACTAAGGAAGAAGAGGAATTGTTTGTTAAACTAAGGGATATACGTCAAAAGCAAAAGGTTTAAAAAATGACCAAAAGAGACAGAAATTCAATTTGGTATTACCTCGCTGTAATCACCTTTATTTTTGGGATGCAGCTTTTCTATCTCCCCAAAAACAATGTCAGTGAACCACTTTCGTATAAAGGGTTCAAAGAAAATATTAAAAAAGGGGCGATTGAAAAAATCGTGATACTGCCCGAACAGATTATCGGAATGTACAAAGATACCCTGAACCCCTCCAAAGCCAATGACAGCCTAAAAAAGATTGAATCGGGGCCGACAGCTCCCTGGCGTTTACGCCTCAGTTCGGTAGAGAATAGCTTAAAAAAGCAATTTGTAGTGAACAGATTGCCACAAGTGGAAGACCCCCGATTACTGGAAGAACTGGACAAGGCCGGTATTGATTATAGTGGGAAAATTGATAAAAACTATTTTAGGGATTTTATCTTGAACTGGATATTTCCGGTCATTTTATTCTTTATCATCTGGGGACTTTTATACAGAAGAATGTGGGGAGGTAGGGGTAACCCGATGTTAAACCTAGGTAAGAACAAAGCCAAGATATATGCCGAGGATCCCAAGAATCAGGTAAGGTTTGAAGATGTTGCCGGGGTAGATGAGGCCGTGGAAGAGATAAAAGAGCTGGTCAATTTTTTAAAAGCCCCCGATACATACTCGAAGCTCGGTGGAAAACTGCCCAAGGGGGTAATGCTCGTTGGGCCTCCCGGTACAGGTAAAACCCTTTTGGCCAAGGCAGTGGCCGGTGAATCTGGAGTGCCATTTTTCAATATGAGCGGCTCCGATTTTGTCGAAATGTTCGTTGGGGTCGGAGCGGCAAGGGTAAGAGATCTTTTTCAGCAAGCTAAGGCAATGGCCCCCTGTATCATCTTTATCGATGAATTAGATGCCATAGGAAAAAAGAGAGGCGGTGTGGGTGTTGTGGGTGGTGGTTATGATGAACGCGAAAATACCTTGAACCAACTTTTGGTAGAAATGGATGGCTTTGATCCAGGTAAAGGTGTTATTATCATGGCGGCTACCAATAGACCTGAAGTGTTGGATCAAGCACTGCTAAGACCAGGGCGTTTCGATAGGCAAGTTTTGGTCGATAAGCCAGATATGAAAGGTAGGGAGGACATTTTTAAAGTTCATACCAAAAAATTAACCTTGGCCCCCGGTGTAGATCTCAATGGATTGGCTGCCCAAACGCCTGGATTCGCTGGAGCAGAGATTGCCAATGTTTGTAACGAGGCTGCACTACTGGCAGTCAGGAACAATCACGATAAAATCGAAATGACCGATTTCGAAGTCGCTATTGAACGCGTTATTGCAGGTCTTGAAAAGAAAAACAAACTCATAAACAAGAAAGAGCGCGAGATAGTTGCTTATCATGAAAGTGGTCATGCCATTGTTAGTTATTTTGTAGATGGGGCCGATGAGGTACAGAAAGTAAGTATCGTACCTAGAGGTATAGGTGCATTGGGATACACGCTACAAATGCCACTCGAGGATAGATATCTAATGAGTAAAACAGAGCTACTAGGCAAAATAAAGGGGCTGCTTGGGGGCAGGGCGGCCGAAGAAATCGTTTTTGGAGATATTACCACCGGTGCATCCAACGATTTAGAACGTGTTTCTAAACTCGTGAGAAATATGGTTACCGTCTATGGCATGAGTGATAAGTTGCCTAATATGTCACTAGTGCAACAATCAGGTTATGGCTTTTTGGGCAACGACGTCTATCAAGAAAAAAGGTCGGAGAAATTAGAGCAACTCATAGACGATGAAGTACAAAGTATAATAGAAGAATGTTATAACGACACAAAAAAACTACTGCGCGAAAAAAGAGAATATCTTGATAAGATGAGTAAAATTCTGCTTGAAAAAGAAGTCATTGGAAGAGATGAAATAAAGAACATTTTAGGAACTAAAAATTAAAATTGAAAAGTCATGGAAACAACAAATTTAAAAAACACTTTCTTGTTGGGCGCATCATTAAATATTCTACACCAAGAAAGCAAAGAATGGATGGATGCTATAGAATTTTGGAAGGACGAAACAAAATTTTTTGATAGCCTACTGCACAAAAAGAAACCCGAAGATGAAGACAAAGAGTTGCACGCACAACTTATTGTTAGTCTTAAAAATGTAAGTCTAGACCTGCTAGAGGAATTAGAAGATGATGTGAAAGAGCATGAAAAGTTACTCGCACGCTTAATGAAGGAGAGTAAAGGTATTTCCGATTGGGAATACCGTGAAAGCCATAGAAAATTAAAGAAAAGGTTTGATAAGATAAATGAAGATTTCAATTCCTTTAAAAAACTAATTTTTACATACGTAAAAAGCTTATAATATCGGTGCTTCCTTTTTCTATTGTGAGAAAAAGGAAGCACCTTAAACAATAATTTAATACCAATTTATCAAATGGAAAGCACACTAGTAGATACAATTAAGGAAGTCGATAAATTAGGGTATTCAATAGATTTCAATAGAAGCCCATGGAAGGATAAATTACAATTGAACCCTACTGATTTTAGTATTGACAACATCTTTCGTTTCGAAGGAATGACAAATCCTGAAGACGAAGCTATTCTCTATACGCTTTCATCTGCAACCTTAGGTTTAAAAGGGTATTTATTGAACGGCTATGGGGTGTATTCTGAAGAATGGATTGACAATGTGGTCCATAAACTTAACGTGCGTAACAATGCCTAACCATAGGCTTTCATAATTAAAAACATACTAAAATGAAGGGTAACTTTAAAAATATAATCAATAGTGAAAAACCCGTATTGGTAGATTTTCATGCAGAATGGTGCGGTCCCTGCAAAGCGCAAGATCCTATTATCAATGAGCTGGCAAAAGAAACAGGTGATAAAGCGAGGGTCATCAAAATAGATATCGATAAAAATCCAAAGATAGCACAGCAATACCAAATCCGAAGTGTGCCAACAATCGCCCTGTTTAAAAATGGAACACTACTCTGGAAGCAATCTGGAGTGCAAAGCAAACAGCAATTACACGAGATTATAAATCAGCATAGTTAAAAAACATACGATATGGAAGTGATAGTTTATCAAAAGCAATATAAAAATAACAGTACTATTGATGATTTTATAAATAGTATTTACCATAGGGGCATGAAACATTTAGCTAGCGATTTGTTAGCTAAGGGCGTACACCCAGAAGACATAAAGATAGCTGTGAAAAAGGCGATAGTAGCTAGTGAAAATTCAGGACTCGATGTTAAAAAGCATTTTCAACCCGTTATTTCGGTCAAAAACGGTACTTCTTTTATAGATTGCCGTCTTTCTGAATTAGGATATTCACTGGTATTGCTGAATATTGAACCCAAAAGCAAATATATTGCAGCATTTCAGGTAAAAGTGGCCAATAAACTTTTCATAAAATGACCATAAAATTGGCCAATAATAGTACACCAATTTTAGTCTTAATTACTATTGTATTGGTGTTGGGATATCTGGTATTACGTATCATTTTCAATGGCGATACACCTGCGATTACCTTTGAGCTTTTTGCGGCCATTCTTGGTTTTACCCTAACATCATTGGTTACTTTTCTGTTGTTGAACAAACAGACCGATGCTGAACTTCGTAAAGAGGAAAGCATTCAGTTTCTAAACCTGAAAATGAGTGTATATCAAGAATTGTTAAAGCAATTACACGATGTCATCTCAAAACGAAAAATCAAGAAAGAAGACATTACAGAATTACGTCTCTTGAACCAACAAATATCATTCGTGGCAAGCGCAGAGGTATTGCAAGCCTTTAACGGTTTTGTTAAATTTTTTGCTTTACAGACCAAAAAGGAAAATTTGGATGATAAGATTATTGATGACCTATTGGATGAAATGTCCAAACTAACCGTTTTTATACGTAGAGATTTATTTCAAGCTGATAAGAAAGAGCTAAATTCAAAAGAAATAGAACATTTGATCTTAAGCAGTAACGACCTCTTGGATGTATGAAAACAGAACTATTCAATATTCTCAAAAATCAATATTTCATCGTTTTTATAGCGATTGCATTGGGTATTCTCTTTGGGCGGACCCTGCTCAAAGCACTGTTCAAAAAGCTAAAAGAGACTGCTAAAAGAAAACAGTTCAGGTATTCAGAGGTATTATTTACCTCACTGTACAACATTTCATTTTTGTTGGGTGTATTTGTTGTTGTGAATGCCACCCGACTTCTACCCTTCGAGGTCGCCTATGGTTCTTGGCACCGACAATTCAAGATAAGCCTTAACGTGCTTATAGTAAGCTATTTAATAGCCGAGGTGTTAATCTACATATACGATAGTTATACCAAATCAAAATCTGGCAAGGCCACTTCGCTGTACCACATTATCATACGGATCTTGACTTATATAGGAGGAATCATTGTTTTTTCAAACTTGATAGGTTTTGAATTGGCGCCTTTATTGACCGCATTGGGGGTTGGAGGTTTGGCAGTTGCCTTGGCATTGCAAGACACCTTGAGCAATTTGTTTGCCGGCTTACACATTTTAGCGGCTAGACAATTAAAGCCTGGCGACTATATCAAACTCGACTCTGGTGAAGAAGGTTATGTCATTGATATCAACTGGCGCAATACAGAGGTAAAAACCCTATTGGAAAACGTGATTATAGTACCCAATTCAAAGATATCCAGTTCCATAAGCACCAACTATTTTACACTGCAAAAAAACATGTTTTTTCAGGTCGTTGTCGGGGTGCATTATGACAGCGATTTGGAACAGGTAGAGCAGGTAACTTTGGAAACAGCTAATGAGATTATGAAAGAGTACGCACCTAAATTAACGTCCTTTCGACCCAAAGTGCGATTTTTTGAATTTGGAGACAGCAGTATTAATATGAAGGTATGGTTGGCTACAGATTTGTATGAAAACCAGTTTGAAATGCGTCACGAATTTGTCAAACGGTTGCACAAGCGATTTAACAAAGAAGGCATAGTCATTCCTTTTCCTATACGCACGCTTCATTTACCCGATAGCTTAAAAATAGAAAGTCAAAATAATCTGCAACCTTAAATTGATTAAATGAAAACAAACAAGATTCGGCCAACATTGGTATTTGCACTTTTTGGCATTTTAATTTCCACTGCCCAAAACCCTTTTGAGGTGATTGAAGAACCTTTGCCATATAGTAAAATAGCCAGTAGTTTTACCATAAACATTATTGGTTATAACGAAGATTTTGTAATCAATGAATGGCAAAAATACATTACCGACTTTAGCGGTGTAACCTACCTAAAAGCCATTAACAAAGGGGTTATTGATATGGAATCCAAAGGTGTGGTTTTTCCACTTTTAAATGATGATAAGGTGACCTTGCATACCCGATTTTCGCCAAACCGTGCTCTTACGGGTGTATTACTGACCGTTTGGATAGAAAAAGAAGATGGCACCTTTTTTTCATCAGAGACCAATAAAAAAGAAGCCAAACGTATAAAAGACTGGCTTTTTGAGTTTCAAAATAAGATAAGAGTATTAAATAAACGTATTATATATAAGGAGTAAAGTCATTTCTTGAATTAATGGATTTTCTTTTTGAAAAGTGCTTGGGTTTTTCCAAGCACTTTTTTTGTTGAATTTAGACATTTTAACAATTCTAGTTGATTCAAATCAAGGACTTTAAGTCCTCTATATTTTACTTTCGAGGTATTAATCTTTAAAACTTAAAATCATGTCACTTATTAGAACAAATTTTCCGGCATTATCATTATTTAACGATTTTCTTAATAGCGAAGGGTATCGTACTGCAGCCTCAGAGCAAAATTGGGTACCCGCGGTAAATGTGATTGAAAACGACAAAAACTACGAGATTGAAGTCGCTGCACCTGGTCTAAAAAAGGACCAATTTAATATTACCGTAGAAAATGGTCTTTTGACCGTCTCTGGCAATACCACTTCAGAAGAAGAGACCAAAGAAAAGAACTATACACGCAAAGAGTTTACTACAAAATCGTTTTCACGCTCTTTCACGCTTCCAGAAAATATAGATGAAGAAGGCATAAAGGCAAAGTATGAAGATGGTATTATGTATTTGACCCTGGCAAAAAAAGAAAAAGAAGCCCCTAAGAAAAAGCAGATCAATATTCAATAATTGTATTTCCAGCTTATTCTATCAACAATGCATAATTAAAACATATGACGATGGATAATAGCACAGGATACAATGATAGTTTTAAAGGAGAGACCCCAATCTGGGAGAAAATGTATATGCGCGCCGAAGATTGGCAACAAGACTTGGCATTCTTTAAGGAAGAATTTGGGTTTCTTCACAATCTGATCGGTGGTTACATAGTTTGGGTCGGCAACGAGGATGATATGCCTCAAATTCAAACCGTTGTGAAACGCCTAAATAAGTTACAGGATGTGCAAGGTGATTTGAATCAAAAATTAACGAGACAAATGGTCACTTTAGAAGAATTGCTCAACAAATCTTACAAAGGATCCCAATGGCAAGTTAAAGAAGAGAACGCTGAACTGAGCAAGCTACTTAAAGACTTTACAAAAGACATTAGGGCCTTAAAGAAGGACATTCACACAGTAACTAAAATAGTTACCGATAGTAAAAAATTTAAACAATTAAAAAAATCATAAGAAGATGGATTTATTTAAATGGACCAAAAATATCAAACCAAAATTCCCCAACATCGTAGAGAATTTCTTTGGTAAGAAAATAGATGACGAGGTCAAAGACGTTGAAGCTGTGGCTACAGTGCCGTCGGTGAACATCGAAGATAAGAAAAAGGCTTTCGAGGTTTCTCTGGCATTGCCCGGAGTAGACAAAAAAGATGTGAATATTGAAATAGTAGATGATAAGCTCGTCATTTCTTCAGAAAAACAGTACGAAAAAGAAGAAAGCGAGGGTAATTGGATGCGTAAAGAATTTGGCTACGCCTCTTTTCAAAGAGTATTTCAATTGCCAGAAAACAGCAATCCAGACGAGATAAAGGCCTCAATGAACAACGGGCTTTTAAAAATTACCGTGGGCAAACATAAGGAAGGGAATCCTACAAAAAAGAAAATTGAATTAAAGTAACAATTAATCAATAACACTTAAAAACACAAAAATGAAAACGATTTACACAAAAAGCATCTATGTATTATTTGCATTGGTAACCTTAACCGCTTGTGCTCAGGAAAAGTCAAAAACGGATGATAAGGAAAAGCAGGGAACGGAAATGACAAACAGTGAAGACGTACGTATGGAAAAACCCGACAGTCTGGAAATGACCAAAGAAGAACTGGCAAACGAGGTACAAAGTAAGGCGGTAGAAGCAGTGGATGAAGCTTCTGAAGCCATTATAGATGAGGCGGTCATAGCTATTGAGCAAACATCTGCCGCCATTAAAGCAATCAATGATAAAGACAAGAAGAAAGCGATGGAAGCGATGGAAAAAGTAACGGGCAAGTTAGAATTGCTGGTTGCCAGAAATCCGAACGTAGCATTCTTACCTGTAGAGGTAACTACCACAACAAGCGATTTAATTACCGATTTGAAAACTATCAAAAGATTGAAAAAAGTAGCAGAAGAAGCCATAGAAGATGACTATTTACAGGTCGCACGAGAGGCTATAGCCGATTTGGAGAGCCAGGTCGAAATCACAACAGTGTCCGTGCCATTGGCTACCTACCCTGCCGCAATGAAGGCCGCTGCTGTTTTATTGGATGCCGATAAAATGGACGAAGCAAAAGTGGCGCTTTACACCGCATTGAACACCTTGGTCATAGAAACAGAAGTTATTCCGTTACCCATTCTTAGGGCCGAAGTAATGATTGCTGCGGCAATGACAGAAGATGCTAAAGATGAAGACAAGAAAAAAGAAGTACTAAACCTACTCGACAACGCAGAATATCAATTGATAATGGCAGAGGAACTAGGATATGGTAAAAGAGATAAAGAATATAAGGAGCTAAATAAGTCTATCAAAGAGATCAAAAAATCTGTTAAAGAAGATGGAGATTCGCAGGGTCTTTTTAGCAAGCTGAAGAATAAACTAAAAAACTTTAAAAACCGTACCTCAAGCAAAAGCAGCAACAAATAAATCTAGGTTGTTTTTTAGTTCTTAGGAGAGTTCAAAGGGTGCGCAATATTATATTGGTGCACCCTTTATCTATTTCTAACCGAAAAGGGAATTCCCCCTTATCCAATGAGAGTTGAAAAAATATTGGGTTTTAAAATATCAGATTCAATCGCGATTACTATAGGTTATTTATTATACCTTATATGCTAGAAATATTCTTAGGACGATGACCCGTGAAAAAACAGATATTACCGCACAGGAGCTATTCTCAAAACTAACTGCGACCTATGCAGAACTGACGGATACGCCACTACAAAAGGCTAAAAAATATAAGAAAGGTACTTATATCTTTGAGCAAGGTCAAGTTCCCAGAGGGGTTTATTATATTAAATCAGGTTGGGTCAAAATATCCAAGATAGGTGCTGATGGAAATGAAAAAGTACTTCGTTTGGTCACTAAAAACCAATTCATAGGGTATCTATCGTTAATCAAACGTTGGAATTTTCAAAGCAGTGCCGTAGCGATAGAAGACTGTGAGGTGTATTTTATACCGAAACAAATATTTTTAGAGTTATTGGCAAAAGACAATGATTTTGCATCATTGGTTGTAGAAATGCTGGCCGATGAATTGGCAGAAACCGAGAACCACATAGACACCTTATTGAGCAAAAATGTGCAGGAGCGTCTCACCAATTTACTATTGGGTCTTGAACAAGCCTCTGACCGTAATGTGGAGTTTGATGACAGCTTTATTCGTCTACCTAAAAAGGAACTTGCAAGTATCATTAATATTACCCCAGAAACTTTGAGCAGACATTTAACTGCACTTGATGAAGATGGACTCATAGATAATGCAAAAAACCATATTGAATTATTGGACAGAAACGGATTATTAAAGAAGAGTAATTTAAGATTAACAAACCTACATATTGAGTTAAAAAAAACGATACCAAAATGCAATTGGACAAATTCACCATAAAAACACAAGAGGCCATACAGCAAGCGCAACAGATGGCAATGGAAAAAGAAAACCAAACCATAGAGTGTGGTCATCTTTTAACCGGAATGTTTGCCGTAGACGAAAATGTAATTCCTTTTTTGTTTAAAAAATTAGCCATAAACCTAGAAAATGTTAAAGCGGCTTTGGATAGGATTGTAAATGGATACCCAAAAGTAAGCGGGGGCAAATTATATATAGGCAATACTGCCAATGAAGCGTTGTCCAAGGCGCAAACCGTTATGAAGGAGTATGGCGATGAGTATGTATCGATAGAGCATTTACTTATCGGTTTGCTCAAAGTCAAAGACGCTGTAGCACAACTTTTAAAAGATAGCGGTCTTAAAGAAAACGAACTTAAAAAAGCCATACAAGAATTGAGGAAAGGAGAAAAAGTGACCAGTCAAAATGCAGAAGAAACCTATAATGCCTTGGGCAAATACGCCATCAACCTGATTGATAAGGCAAAAAGCGGTAAGCTAGACCCTGTTATCGGAAGAGATGAAGAAATACGCAGGGTATTGCAGATTCTTGCCAGAAGAAGTAAAAACAACCCCATATTGGTAGGTGAGCCCGGTGTTGGTAAAACCGCTATCGCCGAGGGTATTGCCTTTAGAATCGTAAATGGCGACGTACCGGATGATTTGCTGGAAAAAGAAATTTATTCCCTAGATATGGGTGCCTTGATTGCCGGTGCAAAATACAAGGGAGAATTTGAAGAACGTTTAAAGGCCGTAGTGAACGAAGTAACAGGTTCGGAGGGCCGTATCGTTTTATTTATTGATGAGATACATACCTTGGTCGGTGCTGGTGGCGGTGAAGGCGCGATGGATGCCGCCAATATTTTAAAACCCGCCCTCGCCAGAGGTGAGCTCAGGGCCATTGGTGCGACAACGTTGGCAGAATTCCAGAAATATTTTGAAAAGGATAAGGCGCTGGAAAGACGTTTCCAAAAAGTTTTTATAGATGAACCCAGTGAGGTAGATGCCATTTCCATCCTGAGAGGTATTAAAGAGCGCTACGAGAACTATCATAAAATTAGAATAAAGGACGAGGCAATCGTTGCTGCTGTTCAACTTTCCATTAGATATATCACCGATAGGTACTTACCTGACAAGGCCATTGACCTTATCGATGAGGCAGCCGCAAGGTTACGAATGGAAATGAATTCCAAGCCAGAAGAGTTGGATGTGCTTGACCGCAAAATACAACAACTTGAAATCGAACGGGAAGCTTTCAAGCGTGAAAAGGATAAGGAAAAATTAAAACTATTAGCAAAGCAACTGGCAGAACTGGAAGATGAACGTACTCAGATAATGGCGGTCTGGAAAGAAGAGAAAGAAGTGGTCACCACCATCCAAAACGCGAAACAGGAAATTGAAGATTTAAAATACCAGGCAGATAGGGCCGAGCGTGAAGGTGATTTGGCCAAAGTAGCAGAAATCAGATATGGCGAAATCCCTAATAAAGAAGAAGCCTTAAAAGATGCCATTGCCAAACTTCAGGAGTACGAAAAAAATGGTAAGCGTTTGGTAAGAGAAGAAGTCACTTCTGAAGATATTGCGGAAGTCATTTCTAAATGGACCGGCATTACGGTTAGTAAGATGCTACAAAGCGAAAAGGAAAAATTACTAAAAATCGAAGAAAACTTGCATCAACGTGTTGTGGGGCAAGAAGAAGCGATTAATGGTATTGCCAGAGCGATTCGCCGAAGCAGAACCGGATTATCGGACGAGAATAAACCCATTGGTTCTTTTCTCTTTTTAGGAACCACGGGTGTAGGTAAAACAGAACTGGCCAAAGCCCTTGCGGAGTATCTTTTTGACGATGAAAAATTGATGACGCGTATAGATATGAGCGAATACCAAGAAAAACACGCCGTATCAAGATTGGTAGGCGCTCCCCCGGGGTATGTTGGGTATGATGAAGGCGGTCAGTTAACAGAAGCCGTTAGAAGAAAACCCTACTCTGTAGTACTGTTGGACGAAATTGAAAAAGCGCATCCAGACACTTTTAATGTGCTGTTGCAAGTCTTGGAAGATGGAAGACTAACAGACAATAAAGGACGAGTAGCCAATTTTAAAAATACCATTGTAATTATGACCTCAAATATGGGGTCTGATATCATTCGGGATAATTTTGAAGGAGCCACTGAAAAGAACATAGACGAAATAGATGAAGAGACAAGGATTCAGGTTTTTGAGCGTCTAAAAGCTAGTATCAGGCCTGAGTTTTTAAATAGAATAGACGAAGTCATTATGTTTCGACCTCTTTCTAAAAAAGACCTGGAAGGTATCATAAAAATTCAATTCAAAAATTTTGCAAAAGTCTTGGCAAAACAGAATATCACGTTTCATATTACCGATAATTGCCTGGAGTTTCTTAAAGAAGAAGGTTTTGATATGCAGTTTGGTGCAAGACCATTAAAACGTGTTATACAACGTAAGATTTTAGATGAAATGTCCGTAGCAATGCTAGAAGATAAAATTGCACCAGATATGCATATTGTCATTGATGTTGCGGATAACAAAGTGGTTTTTAGGGAGCCGGCCAATGCAGAGGAAGAACAACCTTTTTTTGAAATGGAAGTTTAAGTAAAACAGATTTCATAATGGGCATTTGGGTATACTTTCCTTTATGCCTGTTTTTCATTTTATAGTACAACGAATTTTAAAATTTAAACAAAATACTGACGATAAAGAAACAAAAAGGATACGATAGATGATGGATACTATTAGTTTCAATAATGGAAAACTTACGGTTCCAGACCACCCCATTATCCCATTTATTGAGGGAGACGGTATTGGCCCGGATATTTGGTGGGCAACCAAAAGAGTTTTGGATTCGGCCATTGAGCGCGCTTTCGATGGTAATCGAACAATTAAATGGAAAGAAGTTCTGGCAGGCGAAAAGTCCTATACCGCAACAGCAGAATGGTTGCCCAGTGAAACTATAAATGCTATCAAAAAGTACAAGGTGGCGCTAAAAGGCCCCTTAACAACACCTGTGGGCGGTGGTTTTCGCTCACTTAATGTGGCATTACGGCAGCAATTGGATTTGTATGCCTGTGTAAGGCCTGTAAAATGGTATGAAGGTGTTCCATCCCCTGTGAAATTGCCCCATTTGGTCAATATGACTATTTATAGGGAAAACACAGAAGATATTTACGCAGGTATAGAATGGAATCAGGGCACACCAGAAGTTGAAAAGGTCAAGCGTTTTCTCATTCAGAAAATGGGAGTAGACCAAATTCGTTTTCCAAATACGGTTTCCATTGGTATAAAGCCTGTGTCTAAAGAAGGTTCTGAGAGGCTTATTAGAGCAGCCATTACCTACGCCATAAACCAAAAAAAAGACTCGGTAACCTTTGTACACAAAGGTAATATTATGAAGTTTACCGAAGGCCAATTCAAAAAATGGGGTTATCAATTGGCAAAAACAGAATTTGGAGCCACAGACTATCAGGGTGGTCCTTGGTTAACTGTAGAAAAAGATGGCCACCGACTCATTATAAAAGATGTCATTGCCGATGCCTTTTTGCAACAAATATTGCTAAGGCCGGCCGACTATGATGTAATAGCCACCTTAAATTTGAATGGTGATTACATTTCTGATGCCCTGGCAGCAATTGTTGGTGGTATCGGAATAGCGCCCGGAGCCAATATAAACTATGAATCTGGTGTTGCCTTGTTTGAAGCCACCCACGGCACCGCACCAAAGTATGCTGGACTTGATAAAGTAAACCCCTCTTCTTTGATACTGTCTGGTGTAATGATGCTGGAATATATGGGATGGCAAGAAGCAGCGGATTTAATTGTCAACGGTCTTGAAACAACAATTAAAAAAAAGATAGTTACCTATGATTTTGCAAGGTTGATGGATAACACAACATTGGTCAAATGCTCTGAATTTGCAGAGCATATCATACATTATATGTAACGATTGTGAATAAAAAATACATGCAAAAAACAAAAATTTAAAAAATAAGAATCATGAATGCAATAGGATTAGACACCGAAAAAAGTAAAGAATTAGCAGATAAATTAAGCGATTTACTCGCCAATTATTCTGTTTTGTACCAAAATGTAAGAGGGTATCATTGGAATTTGGAAGGCGATAAATTCTTTGAACTTCACGTTAAATTTGAAGAATTGTACAACGATTTAATACTTAAAATCGATGCCATTGCAGAACGTATCAGAACCCTTGGTTTTGCCTCTGAATATCGGTTTACCGAATATTTAAAGCTTTCGGAAATTAAAGAATCTTCGCAAGCAACCGATGGCAGAAACTCGGTAAAAGAAATCTTGGAAGCATTCAAAATCCTTTTGATTAAGCAAAGAGAAATTCTGGACTTATCCGATAAAATCAATGATGAAGGTACCAATAGCCTAATGTCAGACTATATAAGAGAACAAGAAATATTGGTTTGGATGTATTCTGCTTTTTTGAATTAACTATTAAAAAGTCAAATTATAGAACTTAATGATATGATTATTTTATCTAAAGAAAAAAGAAATGAGCTTTCGCCAAGAGAGGCTTTAGAAATTTTAAAAGAAGGAAATAAGCGGTTTATTAAAAATATTAAAATGAACCGTGATTTACTGGAGCAGGTCAATGAGACCGCAGAAGGGCAATATCCTTTTGCTACCATTTTAAGCTGTATGGATAGTAGAACTACTGCTGAATTAATTTTTGACCAAGGATTAGGGGATATATTCTCTATCCGGATTGCAGGGAACATCATCAACGATGATATTTTAGGTAGTATGGAGTATGCTTGCCAAGTAGTTGAGTCAAAACTTATTGTTGTGATGGGACACACAAACTGTGGTGCAGTAAAAGGTGCTTGTGATGCTTTTGAACTAGGTCATTTGACACCATTGTTAACCAAAATACGACCAGCGATTTATAAAGAACAAAGCGTAGCTGAAAACAGAAATTCGTCTAATAAGACGTTTGTTGAAAATGTTTCGGCTCTAAATGTAAAAAACTCAATGGAGGCGATTATGACTAGGAGCATTGTGCTTAACAATTTAATCCAACAAAAAAAAGTGGGTTTAGTTGGTGCCATTTATGATGTCGCAACAGCTAGTGTAAGGTTTATTGAAGATTCTTATGGGTTTTAGTTTCTTTCATTTTACAAGTAGAAAATTATTGATTATTAATGAAAAATAAGAGATAAGTATGGGGAATTTCGATCTTGATAATTATATTACAATTCACTCAAATACATTTAGATTAGCCTTGAGTGTTCTTGTTTTGATGTTGATGCTTTTATTACGTTCTGTTGTACGTAAAAGAATTAAAAATCTTTCCATCCTTCATTCCTATGAGGCTCATCGACTCTTACTTATTCGCAAAATTACAGCAATATTGTTCTGGATAGTTTTAGGTGTTGTTATTTTAACCATTTGGGGTGTGAATCTAGAGAATATTTGGGTATATATAGGTAGCTTCATAACATTAGTTGCAGTTGCTTTCTTTGCCATATGGAGCATACTAAGTAATATAGTTGCTGGCATATTGATTTATCTTCTTAACCCATTTAAAGTAGGTTCAAAGTTAAAAATGTTTGACCCTGAAATAGTGGCTACCGTGAAAAATATTAATCTAATATTTACCGAATTAGAAGATGAAGAAGGTGTGTTTAGTGTTCCAAATAACCTATTCTTTCAAAAACCTGTTAAAATTTTAAAAATAAACTAGCATGCTTTTAAAGAAAAGAATCCCTCTAGCCTATATTGCCAAGAACATCAAATACGAATTGTTTGCCGTTTTGGTGTTCAATTGTATCATAATTTCCTTAAAATATTATATTGATTTAAGTTTTAAAATACCAATAAATATTGTTGCTTTTCTAGGAACGGCCATATCGCTTGTATTGTCATTTAAGTTAAGCCAATCATATGATAGATGGTGGGAGGCAAGAAAGATTTGGGGAGCTATAGTTAACGATTCTCGTAGCTTTACACTTCAGCTTAAAACGTTCTGTAAGGATATGGGATTAGTTCGTAAGGTTTCTTTAAGACAGGCTGGATGGAATTTTGCCCTCGCCAACCACCTAAGAAAATTAAAACTTCCAGAGCGCGACCTTGAGCGTTTAATAGTTTCAGAAGAATTAACAAACTTGAGGCAACAGGCTCACCCACCACTGGAACTTTTAAATAAAAATGAAGAAGAGTTAAAGAAGATGCACCAAAATGGTCTTATAAACGATTTTCAACAAATTCAACTCGATAGCACCTTAGTTAGACTTTGTGCATCAATGGGAAAGGCCGAAAGAATAAAAAACACCGTATTTCCCACCACTTATATTCTTTATCTCAGGTTATTTATTTTTATTTTCCTTGCAATTTTGGTTGTGGCTCTTGATGAAATAAATCCATTTGTAGAGATTGGTATCGTTATGGGGGTTGCCATACCTTTTCTTCTTTTACAGAAAACAGCCATATACTTACAAGACCCTTTTGAAAATAGGCCAACGGATACACCTATGACCACAATAAGTCACGCCATAGAAGCCAATATTAGAATGCTGTTGGGTGAAAAAGTACAGCCCGCTAAGGCAACTGATGACTTTTACATAATGTAAGTTAAAAACTAATGTATAATAAATTAATAATTGAGTAGTTGAAATGGCTTCTGTAATATCCTTTTTAATCATAATTGCTATTTCCTTGCTCATAACCCGAATAGCAGCAGTAGCGTTTTCCTTAACCGGACTTTCTCGCGATATTGCCAACTTTCAAGCCCTTTCTGCGTTTACGGGCGTTGGGTTTACCACATCTGAAGCAGAGAGTATACTAAGACATCCAATACGGAGAAAGATTGCAATGCTTCTTATGTTATTGGGAAATGCCGGTATAGTATCCGCAGTGGCTTCACTTGTAATTACATTCACAAATGAGAGTAAAACTTGGTACAGTGATTATGTGACTTCAGGTATCATTATTTTATCTATCCTACTTATATGGCTTATCTACAGAAGCAAGTATGTTAAAAAAGGGCTAGATAAAATAATCTCTTTTATGCTAAGGAAATACACAGACCTTAAAGTAATTGATTATGAGCACTTTTTAAATAGGGATTTAGAATATGATCTTGACCTAATAAGTATTGGCGAGAATCATTGGCTCGCCAATAAAACAATGAAAGAAGTACGCTTAAAAGAAGAGGGTATTGTGGTTTTAGGAATTGAACGTGATGGTAGCGGCTATATAGGAGTTCCAGATGGTGATTTCAAAATTAAAACAGATGATGTTTTAAAAGTGTATGGCAGAAAAGAAGCTATACAAGATTTAAGTGACAGAAAGCTAGTGGATGGAGATAAAAAACACAAAGAGGCAGTACTTGAAGAAAAAAATATAAAAGATTTTGAGCGGGAGTTTGAATTGAAAAATTGACACTAAAGACACTATCCCAATAAGTGTGTAAGTTGAAAATAACGGGGGTTGGGCTTTACTA
>CAYFJL010000025.1:0-27044 GCA_964343335.1 uncultured Polaribacter sp.
TCAAAGCGGAGCAGAAGGGATGCGATAGCCATCCTGCTTCGGTTTGTCTCTACAAAGCGGACTTGCCCGCGGCAGGCAGGGCTTTGTCAGGATATTTAATCCTGTAAATAGATCGCCAAGCTTGCTTGAGCGTTTTTTTGTTAGTGTTATTTTCAAAGCGGATCAGAAGGGATGCGATAGCCATCCTGCTTCAGAATCAATTATCAATTATCGATAATCAATGATCAATGATTATTTAACAAGGAAGTAAACTTATTAAGTTATTTGATTATTAGTTTAATTAATAAACCATTGTATTAGGAAGCTGTTTGAAGCGGAATTGAAAATTGAAATAGAGATCCCATTCCTGCGGTACTTGTGGCTTTAATTTCACCTTTGTGCTGATCGATAAATTCTTTGCATAAGATGAGCCCTAATCCGGTGCCTTGTTCATGATTGGTGCCTTCGGTGTTTAAACCGCCATCAATCTTGAATAATTTTACCAAGTCTGATTCTCTTATTCCGATTCCGTTATCTTCTACAAAAAGGGTCACTTTTTCTTCATGGAATTCATTACTAATAGTCACTTCACCACCTTCATGGGTGAATTTAATGGCATTGGATATTAGATTACGAATGATGGTATTTACCATGTTACGGTCGCCAATGAAAGTTCCATCTTTAATATTGGCAGTATTGATCCTTATGTTTTTTACTTCGGCTTGGCGATGCAACAAATTTGTGTTTTCTTCTATTATTTCACGGATATTTATACGCGAGGGTCTGTATTTAATAGCCCCGGTTTGAGATCGGGCCCAATCCAAAAGATTTTCTAATAGTTTATAACTCCGTTCGGAGGAATCTTTCATAGCTTTTAAATACTTTCTCAAATCTTTATCACTCAGGGAATCGTAATTGTTCTCAATCAAATCGAAAAAGGCAATGAACTGTCCGATGGGTCCTTTTAGGTCATGACCTATAATGCGAAAGAATTTGCTTTTGGTAGCATTGAGTTCGGTTAGGTTGATGTTGTCTTTTTCCTTGATCACAAAGAGAAAGATGAGCGGAGAACAAATGGCCACAGCCGCCCATACCAAGCCCGTGTAGATCTGTACAATTTGGTCAGAAAATACAGGTAATTCAACACCTTGAATTAATGTAAAGACACCTCTTGAGGCATTGGCAACCACAAAAATAACGGCTATCCAACCCATGGTCTTCTGTATTTGTGTAGAATTTGGGTTCAACGTGTATCCGTAAATCAAGAAACTATAAAGAAGCACAAAATACAAGGAGGTAATAACTACTCGAATAGTTACATTTTGACTAGAGATGATAAAGAGCAATATGGCCACAGATGTTAACCAAATAATTTGCTTTTTCGCTCGCTTTGTCTCCTTGCCACTGTATAAGTAATACATGTAAATTTCGATAGCACAACCTAAGTAGAGCAGTGGCGTAGTGATGACAATTAATGAATCGTCAATCCTATCTGGATATAAATAGTAGAGTAAACAAACGATGAATTGTAAGCTTTTTCCAAAGACATAGGTTTTCAAATTTTCTTCATTACCTCGGTAGAAAACAATGTGAATAATGAAAATTGTAATCCACATAAAGAAGCCAAACAAAACGAAGGTGACCAAGGAATGAATATCTAGTCCATTCATAGCAATTGGAGGTTGAGAGATTTTATTGATTGATTTTGAACTACTTAAAGTTACATATTTTAAATTGAAATTAAAAACCAGACATAAAAAAAGGCATTGAAACGTTCAATGCCTTTTTCACTTAACCAAACTTTAGTTGAAAAATCAACCACTACTTATTTCTTGAATGAGCAGTAAATTACTGTTCATTTACATCTTAGACCTTAAGAAATGAAAATAGTTTGGTTTAAGTTATTCCAAATATGCACGAAGGGCCAAACGGTGCTCGGGAAGGCTTTTGTCGTAGTTTTCGACGAGGAGTTCCAAAATCGCTGGTGATTTCAATCCAATCTCCTTTTTATCCTGATATTGAGAGACGTACAGATTGTAATTTGAAGTTTTCAACTTTTCAAAAATTAAAAAATGCTCTGAATTCAATGCCAGATAGCAGATTTCGTTATTGTCGAAGGTGTTGGATTGGTCGTTAAAAAAGTCAGAAAAACCGTAGTATTGAAGAACAATATCCATTATACAATTTCAGCGGAAAGTCCTAATTCAAGAAGTTTGGTGCACCTTGGTTCGAGTTCCTTGTATTCTCCAGATTTTACAGCACACTTGCCTTTAAAATGAACTAAGAAAGTACATTGTTCGGCTTGAATAGGAGAGTGGTCACAAACTTTAATAAGAGAATCAATTACAAAGTCGAAAGTATTTACTTCATCATTATACAAAATGATTTCATGAAAAGGAGTTTCCTTTTCCTTGATGTCAACTTGTTCTAATACTTCTTCTTGGATACTCATGGGGCAAAAGTACAAATTTTTCTAATTGCTTCTAAATCGAAGACTTAGCCAGTTGTTTTTTACATAAAAATTAACAGGTTCGAGACCCAATCCCTTGCATTTTCCCTCAATGATTTCTCGGTCTTCAGTGTAGAATCCGCTTAATAAGAGGGTTCCTTTTTTATTTAGACAGGAGGTATAGGTATCAAGGTCTTGGAGTAAAATATTACGGTTGATATTGGCGATAATCACATCATAACTTTTATCGCCCAGTAAGGATGCATCACCTTGAAACGCCATGATGTTTTTACAATTATTCTTTTCAACGTTCTCCACCGTATTTTCGTAACACCATTCATCAATATCAATAGCGTCCAATTTACTTGCTCCTTTCATCGATGCGAATATGGCTAAGATTCCGGTTCCGCAACCCATGTCTAAAACAGTCTTGCCCTCTAAATCCAAATCAAGGAGGTGCTGAATCATCATGTGAGTTGTTTCATGGTGCCCAGTCCCGAAGCTCATTTTAGGTTCAATAACAATATCATAATCGAGATCGACCTTATCATGAAATGGTGCACGAACATACACTTTGTTGTTTACCTGAATCGGATTGAAATTTTTTTCCCATTCAGCATTCCAGTTGGTCTGTTCAATTTCTTGGTGATCGAAGGTAATTTGGAATTCTTCAGATTTTAAGATGTTAACATCCGATAAAATCTGCTCATTCCATTCGTCTTTTTGAACATAGGCCATCACACCCGTATCAGTTTCGACAAAGCTCTCAAAACCTAAAAAACCCAGCTCTGCAATTAAAATTTCAGTAGCTGGATCTTTTGGTGTGACACTAAAATTGTATTCAATATATACGAGACTCATGTAGTTGAATCCTTAGAAATTGATTTAAATTGAATTGATAATGGCTAAGAAATCTTCTGCTTTCAAAGAAGCGCCTCCAACCAGACCGCCATCCACATTAGGTTGGCCAAATATTTCGGCCGCATTGTTTGGCTTCACACTTCCACCGTATAAAATTGAGGTAGACGCTGCCACTTCTGAAGAATACTTTTTCTCAATAATTCTTCGAATAAATTGATGCATTTCTTCCGCCTGAGCTGGTGTTGCAGTTAAACCTGTACCGATGGCCCAAACAGGTTCATAGGCAATAATGATGTTCTTCCATTGTTCGGCTCGGAGGTGGAAAAGTGACTTACGCACCTGGCCAGCAATTTCCAAATAATGATTCTCAGTTTTCCGGATTTTTAGAGTTTCTCCAATACAAAAGATCACTTCCAAATCATGCTCCAATGCCTTGTCTACTTTTTTGGCCAATACTTCCGGTGATTCATTAAAAATTGTACGTCTTTCAGAATGCCCTAAAATCACAGTTTTCAAATCCATTGCTGTGAGCATAGGTGCCGCCACTTCACCAGTAAATGCTCCGCTTTCTTCTTCATGAAGGTTTTGAGCAACTACTTCAACCGGTGAGTCTTTTGCTTCCAAAAGGGAAGGATATAAATTTACAAAGGTCGGAGCCACCATAACTCTTTTGTTATCAAGAGAACTTGGGTCAATACTTTCCTTTAGGCTATGAATTAAATCTACAGATTCTTGGAATGTTTTATTCATTTTCCAATTACCTGCGATGATATTTTTTCTCATGTTTTTTGTTTTGGTTAAAGTTACGAAAGAATGATACTTCGCTCCTAGGGAATTTTTTAATAGTTGCTAAAACGTTTTAATAAAGAAGTTTTTCAAGTGCCTCGTCTTTGGCTTTGGTCGATTTGAACAAGGCGATATTCCCTTCTTTATCAACTACCATATACCTTGGGATGTATCCCAATCTTACAAAATCCACCAATTCTCCGTCATTCATTCCCTTCGGAAGATTGTAGTGTTCTCCGTAAAGTCCGTGTCGTAAAATTCCGTTTTTCCAAGAGAAATAATCTTCATCCACCGAGAGAAATACAAAAATAACATCATCATATTTTTGTTGAAGTGATTTGATTCTCGGAAACCCTCGGATACAATCGGCACACCAAGAGGCCCAAAACTCAATAAAAACGGTATTCCCTTGGTAGCGATCCAATAAGGCTTTCAAAGTGGTTTTAGAACCATCTACGGCGATCATTGGATCGTTTTTAGCAGCTCTTGAAAAACTCGTTGGAGTTTCAAAATTGCAGCTTATCAAAAAAAGGCAGCAAAGAACAAATAGCTTTCTCATGATTTAGATTGAATCCTCTGGTTTTTTGATTCGATATTGAGCTTCAAAAATACTACTTTTGTGGAACTTAAAAGCACAATATGACAACTCAAGAATTGGTTAGTGAAATCCGTAAAAAACGATCTTTTTTATGTGTAGGGCTGGATGTTGATTTAAATAAAATCCCAACTCATTTACTCAGTTTAGAAGATCCAATTTTTGAATTTAATAAGGCCATTATTGATGCTACTCATCAATACTGTGTTGCTTACAAACCGAATACTGCATTTTACGAGGCTTATGGTTTGGATGGCTGGAAATCCCTGGAGAAAACCATCAATTATATCAATGAGAACTATCCGGAGATGTTTACCATTGCAGATGCTAAGCGCGGGGATATTGGGAATACATCCACCATGTATGCCAAGGCTTTTTTGGAAAACTTGAATTTTGATTCGATTACGGTGGCTCCGTATATGGGAAAGGATTCTGTTGAACCTTTTTTGAAGTTTACTGACAAACATACTATTCTTTTGGCGTTGACTTCCAATGCGGGTGCTTTCGATTTTCAAACGAAGGATATGCAAGGGACAGAGGTATACAAAAATGTGATCGCCACTTCTAAAACTTGGGAGAATAGCGAAAACCTGATGTATGTGGTTGGCGCTACCAAGGCCGAATTTTTATCGGATATCCGCAAGATCATTCCAGATTCTTTTCTATTGATACCAGGAGTAGGTGCACAAGGTGGTAGTTTGGCGGATGTCTGTAAATACGGAATTACCAAAGATATCGGTTTGTTGATCAATTCCTCGAGAGGGATTATTTATGCTTCGAAGGACGGCGATTTTGCTGAAGCTGCTGGCCAAAAGGCCAAAGCTCTTCAAGAGCAAATGGCTAGTTATCTAGATTAGAATGATTACCGATCAGGTAAACAATTTCTTATACTTTTCAACGCCACCAAAGCGTATTGTTTCTTTGGTACCCAGTCTAACAGAGCTTTTGGTCGATTTAGGGCTAGAAGAATATATTATAGGTGTTACAAAATTTTGCGTTCATCCGAGCCATATTCGAAAAACCAAAACTATTGTTGGCGGAACCAAAAATATCAAGTTAGATAAGATTAAGGATCTTGCTCCAGATTTTATCCTTTGTAATAAAGAGGAAAATAACCAAGAAATCGTTGAAACCTGTCAACGACTGGCGCCGACTTATGTATCGGATATATACACCTTGGAAGATGTATATTCATTGATCAAAGATCTTGGAGACATATTTGAAATTCATGAAGCATGTGAAAACATGAATCAACAACTTTATTCTTTGTATCATATATTTCAAAAGGAATGTTCATCTACGACTCAAGTGCCCGTCGCATATTTTATTTGGAAATCACCATGGATGGTAGCTGGTAATCAGACCTTCATTCATCATATGTTGTCTCTTTGTAATTTTAGGAATGTGTTTGAAAGGACATCCAGATATCCGGAGATAGCTATGGATGAAATACCAGAAGAGACAAAGTTGTTATTATTGTCTTCCGAGCCTTTTCCTTTCTCAGAAAAACATACCTCTGAGATTAAAGAATCACATCCCACTAAGAAAATTGTAATTGTAAATGGAGAGTACTTTTCTTGGTACGGTTCGAGATTGTTAAAAGCAATAGATTACTTCAAAAGATTGAAAGATGAATTAAACAATTAATTCGCGATCCAAGAATTTCACTTGGTTCAATTTCTCTCTTAACTTCATTGCCTTGAAAGCTGCCAAGTCACTAACAGATTCATCAATAAATCTGTAGTTGTTAGACATCTCTGAAAGTTTCAAATACCTGTCTTCTAGATGCTTCTTATAGGTTTGTAATTGTTTTAACCGAGACATCTTATTTGTTGATTTATATAAATGTAGTCAATTAAATTGACTTAACCTATTAAAAATCAATAGGTTTTAAGAATGAATCATTGTAAAAAACAATTAACGGAAAGTATCTGTTTTTTTATCGTATCCGTACGGACAGTGTTTGCATCCACTTTTGCAGCAGTAGCCTCGTTTTAAGTGGTATTTTTCAGTAAAAACCTTATAGCCATCTTCATTGAGGTAATAATCCTCTTTCTCTAATTTTTTCCCGAACATACGATTGCAAAATTATGCAAATTTAAGGTTATCATCCTTAACCGACTTGATACGAAGGGTGTAATAATCTAAAAACCAGTTCTGATACAAACGCCAAGGAATCTTACTGCCTTGTTTAGGAAACTCGTGTTCTGACCTATGGATATATCCTGAATTAAGATTTAAAAGCGGAATTCGTTCAATGGAAGTGTCGTTCAAAACAGGAACGAAAGAGCGTAGGTTATTGTGGTCTAAATGCTTTAATAATCGGGAAGCATATTCGCTCGTTAAATCACTTTTTAAGGTCCAAGAGGCATTGGTGTATCCAGCAAAGAAAATGCTATTCGGTAAGTCGCTCAACATCAATCCGCGGTAGGTCACACTGCTTGATAAATCAAACGGTTTCTGATCAATAGAAACTTCGGCCCCTCCAAAGGCCAATAATTGCAATCCAGTTGCCGAAATAATAATATCTACTTCAATGGTATCTCCCGATTTCAATTCGATACCATCGGGGGTAAATGTTTTGATATGATCTGTTTTTACATTGGCTTTACCTTCTTTTAAGGTCTGGAAAAGGTCACCATCTGGAGCTACACAAAATCGCTGATCCCAAGGTTTGTAATTAGGTTCGAAGTGTGGTTTGGCAGGAAAATCGCCAAGATGCTTTTGGGCTCCTTTTACCAATAACTTTTTCATCAGGTTCGGAAAGGCTTTACATAGCGAAAAGAAAATGATCTGAATCAATATATTCTTGAATCGAATCACTTTATGTGCGGTTTTCTTCGGAAGGATTTTTTTGAAGAATAAGGCTACAGCGTCTTTATTCGGAAATGCACCAACATAGGTTGGCGATCGTTGGATCATGGTTATTTCCTTGGTCTTTTCTGCCATTTTAGGAACGATGGTAACCGCGGTTGCACCACTTCCAATCACGGCCACTTTTTTGTTAGCATAATCCAAGTCTGCGGGCCAATGCTGCGGATGAATAATTGTTCCTTTGAAATCTTCGGCCCCTTCAAACTTTGGCATGTATCCGTTTTGATAACTATAGTACCCAGTGCAGAAGAATAGAAATTGACAGGAGTAATTGAGTTCCTTTTCACCTTGTTTTGCAACCACATTCCAAGTAGCGGAGACCGAGTCAAAATCCGCCTTAATTACTTTGGTGTTGAAAGTGATTTTATCTTTTATTTGATATTCTTCGGCCGCTTCCTTGACGTAGGTGAGGATGCTTGGAGCATCAGCAAAAGATTTTGGGTTGTCCCAAGTTTTAAAAGAATATCCAAAGGTATACATGTCTGAATCAGATCGGATGCCAGGGTATTTAAACAAACTCCATGTGCCTCCAATCTCTGATCTGGCTTCAAGTATTTCGTATGATTTATCTGGGTTCTTTCTTTCTAGATGGCAGGCAGCTCCAACTCCGGATAAACCTGCGCCAATAATTAAAATATCAAGTTTCTGTTGCGTCATTCGTTCCGTTTTGCTTTTAATTCTCTTCTTCGCATCGGCATTCCGTCGATGATAGCAAATAAATTTTCCGACTTCAAAATAGCATTTTTTTTCAGTTTGACACCGCCATCCAACCCGATCAACTGGAGCTCGAAATTACTTACACCACGAATTCCATTTTTTGTATGGGATTTTAGATTTGTATCAAAGTCTTGTGTAAATCCATCGGGAAAAAATGAGAAGATTTTCAACTTTCGCTCTTTCAAGCCCCTTTCAGATTTTTTAAATTCCTTCATTTGATCTTGGTAGATTTTTGAATTTATTGAGGGAGCTTCAATAACAATCAATCGATTCTTCCAGACATAATCATTTAAATTTTGGGTATAGCCATGCATCGCTATGATTAATAATAGAAAGGTCAATAGAAAGGATTTCACAATGCTATTCGGTTGCTTTCTTAAAAGCTTCCAAACCACCCACAATCGGAATGGAAATTTTAGTCCTTTCTAAGTCCACCGTTAATTCAGTTCCAGGTTTGGGTAATAAGGTATACTGATTGTCACTTGCGAAAATCATGAGTCCGATTTGCTGACCTTTCTTAATGATTTGATCATCTGGCTGCAAATCGAAGGTCATTTCATAGAACTTCCCAGGTTGTAAAGGTTCACTTTTTCGAATTGATTTGTAATTCTGTAAATCGGCCCAACCTCTTGTAATGATGTTATCTGTAATTTTTGTTCGTCTTCCTTCGTTCCATGGTAATGAAACCAAATATACCGATAGGTTGACAGCTGGTTTTGAACTCGCTGCTTTGATAGTAATCTTTGGCAATCCTGAAATATGAAGGTCTTCTTTCAAAATCGGACTTACATATAATAATCGATGGTTGGTATATTCTGCTTTGGCAAGGGCTTCAGCTGAAAAGGAGTAGTTATCTACCAAGATTTCTGTTCCTTTTGACTTTGAATTGTCAGTAGATAAATCGCCAACATTTGGGGCGCCAGGAGCCAAGTGCATTACTACATCCTGGGCAGCTGGATTCGGATAATTCGCATAGGAAGTTGGCTCCAATCGTTTGTCGTTTTCACGCACAATCCATGCTTTTGGATCATTTTCAACACCGTTTTGAATTCCGAATAAATAACGCGTAAACCAACGGTTCATCATCTTGATTGGCGGTGGGCCTCCATGCCCATTTTGATGGTAGTAAATTTGCGTTGGCAACCCCATTTCTGAAGCTTTTTTGTAAATGCGATAACTGTGTTCTGGCATTACATTCCAATCGTTGAAACCGTGCGACATTAACAATGCAGCTTTCATGGGTTTCATTTCGTTGAGGTAATCTCTTCCCGCCCAGAAATCATTATAATCTCCTGTAATTCGATCCATACCATTGGCCATTTCTGTATCTCGAATTTTAGCGTTGGCATAGTCTCTTTTGCGGATTAAGGATCTTTTCATCCCATTATCTTGAAAACCGATTTTATTCTCAATCAAATCTTCACCACCACTATGGATGAAATCATACAATACGTCGATATCTTCTCCTAAATATCCTCCAGGAGATCTCACCAAACCGTTGGATCTATAATAATGATAATAGGATGTATTTGGTGCCACGGGAATGATGGCTTCCAATCCTTCAACACCCGTTGTTGCTGCAGCCAAGGGTAGGGTTCCATTATAGGAAGTCCCAGTCATTCCCACTTTTCCTGTGGTCCAATAGGCTTTTACTTCTTCGTTACCAGTTCTCGATTTATAACCTTTAGCGCGTCCGTTTAACCAATCAATGACCGCTTTTGGAGCCAAAGACTCGTTGTCGCCTCCAACGGTCGGTGCACCGTCTGAAAGTCCAGTTCCTGGTGATGAGGAATGAACCACGATATATCCTCTAGGTACCCAAGTTCGAATTTGTGAATTGGAAATAATCGGTCTTTTTCCTCGACGCGTTACTTCAACATGTTTTCTGGGATTGGTAGTAGCACCAATTTCATGTTTTACATTCCAGAATAGTCCTGGCGAATTTCCAGCTACCCCAGCATAATACGGACTCGTTTCATATACCACCGGAAGCTTCAATCCCTCTTCGGTTTGCGGAGGTCTGGTGACAGCCACATGCATTCGGTCAAGTTTTCCGTCTCCATCTGTATCGAAGCTGGTTTCTACCCATAAATCATGGCGAATCCATTTTTTAGCGTCGCTAAAAGCTTCTACAATTTGTGCTTCTCCGTCTTTAAAGATAGGTTTGGCTTCTTGCGCCTCTAGCTTGAGTACAAACGCGAAGAGTATGGGTAATATAAATCGTTTCATAAGTTTATTTTAATACTGAAAATTCGATGCTTGAATCTGTAAATACGGTGTGAGTCTGGGTTTTAAAGTCATCCTCGTCTGCATTAAAGATATTGTCTACATAGGTCTGCGGATTCAAATCAATCAATGGGAACCAAGTACTTTGAATTTGGATTTGCAGTTTGTGTCCTTTTTTGAACGTATGGAACACGTCCTGTAATTTGATGTTTACATCGGTTTTTCTATTGGGTCTAAATGGCTCAGGATTTTCAAAGCTGTTTCTAAAACGACCACGCAATACCTCGCTACGCACCATCAAATGATAATTACTCATTTTGAGGTGGTTTTGCATGCGCTTGTTGTTTTCTTTTGAATCCGCTGGATGAACATCGATTACTTTCACAATCCAGTCGGCCGCAGTTCCAGTAGTAGCTACTTTCAATTTGGCTAGAATATCCCCAGCTAATGTGTAGTCTTCTTTCAAAACATCCGTTTCAAAAACCAATACATCAGGTCTTCTTGCGGCAAATCGCTGATCATCGGTCATGTATTTTCTCGGCGTAAATACGGTTTTGATGTCTTCGGAGTAAGGAACAGGGCGTTTTACATCACTAACAAACTTAATGGCCTTAGTCCCTTTTTTACGTTTGGTTAATTCCTGATTATCTGACAAATACCAATTCTCTTTGGTAGTTTGTTTTGGTGGCCAGCTATCATAAGATTGCCATTCTTTTTTTCCTGAATCATAAACATAAGCTTCAGGCAGACCGGTTTTGCCGTCGCCTTCACCTTTTAGAAAATGATGAAAGAATTTGGTCTCTACATCGGTTTGGTATTTTAGAGAAATTGAATCTCCGAAGTAGTAGTTGCCAACCGCATTTCGAGCTGATCTGCGCGACCATCCACCGTGGTCCCAAGGACCAAATACCATGGTGTTGTAGTTTCCTTTTCCGTGTTTTTCAATCCCTTTGTAAGTCTCTAAAGGTCCATATAAGTCTTCGGCATCAAACCATCCACCAACAATCATGGTCGCTACAGAGGAAGGTACCTTGTCCATATGCTGAATAATGCCTTTGCTTTGCCAAACCGAATCATAATTCGGATGCTCAATAATTTCTTTCCAGAAGAAGTCGTCAATCTCATCTTTTTTAGCAGTTGATCCAACATCTAATTTGTCATATTGAAAGTATTCATTCAAGTTCTTCAACGGACCTTTATCCAAAAAGAATTGATATTGATCTTGGGTTTTCATATTCGGTAAAGAATACCAGGCAGTATCGGTAGGAGTGTCCTTATAGGTTCCGAATAAGGCAATTGCTCTGAAATAGCTTAATAAAAAAGCCCCGTTGTGACGAAAATCATCAAAAAAGAAATCACCAATACAGGCTTGGGGAGAAGCTGCTTTTAAGGCAGGGTGAGCATCGATGGTGGATACCGTTGCATAATGACCCGGATAAGAAATTCCCCAGGTACCCACTTTTCCATTATTGTTATCAACATTGTTCACCAACCAATCAATCGTATCGTAGGTGTCTGATACTTCATCAGATTCATTATCTTTTTTATTGGGTCGGTAGGCCCTCATATTATCATAAACACCTTCACTCATCCATCGTCCTCTTACATCTTGATAAACAATAATGTATTTATCTTTCATCAAATGCACATTTGGTCCAATTCGCGTTCGCATTTTTCCTTCTCCATAGGGTCGAGAGCTATAAGGAGTTCTTTGCATTAAAATCGGATAGGTTTGGCTTTTGTCTTTAGGTGAGTAAATGGTTGTATGAAGTTTTACACCGTCGCGCATGGTGATATCTACCTCCGTTTTTGTGTAGTTATCTTGAACAAAAGTGTCTTGTTTTTTTTCTTCTTTCTCGGTTTGACATGCTAAAAGTAGCATCGAGAAAAGAAGTAGTTTGATTGTGATTTTCATTTGTTAGTGTTAAAAGTTTGTCAAACTCTAAAAATAGGGATTCTCTTTCACTTAAATCACCCAATTTGCTGATTTTAGAGATAGTTTAACTTTTGTTGGAAATTATCGATATCGTAAATTTATGTTTAAAAAATTTTGATATTATTTTTTTATACCCTCTATTTTGACGATAAAATAAAAAATTAACATTTATCTTTGTGTGAAACCTATTAATTTTTACTCATGAAAAAAATTCTATTATTCGTTTTTGCGGTAGGATTATTATCATTTTCTACCAACGCTCAAGATGTGAATGTGGGCGACACATTTACCATTGCTTCTGTGGAAAGTAATAACTACAAGTTCATAAAATTCCCGAAATCTAATTTTGTGATTAAACAAGGTGGTATTGTTAACTATAACAAGATTCGAGGTGCTAAAGTTAAAGTTACTGCTGTTGAAGATAAAAATGGAGTTAAAGTTGCGACCATTGCTTTGGTTTCAGGTAAACGCTTTTTCAATAGTCATAAATATGTAAATGTTCATATTTCTGATGCTGTTAGTAATAAGGAGTTGATTGCCGATTAAGTAATCAACTGATAAAAAATAGAGGTCGCATTATTGCGGCCTTTTTTTGTGACCATAAGTTACTCTTATTTGAAAATTGTATTTTTAGAAAATCAATATAACATCCATGAAATTAACAAACCGACTTATTTTATTTTTGACGTTCTGTTTCGTTTTCTCCATAAACGCACAGGACTATTTTTTGGCCGATAAAAAACCCTTTGATTCCAAGATTCCGTCTCCTGAGGAATTCTTAGGTTATGGCATAGGAGACCAACATACTCGTCACGATCTAATTGTGGCCTATTTCTATAAATTGGCAGAGGTTTCCGATCGAGCTGAAATTGAGGTGTATGGTTACACCCATGAAAGAAGAAAGTTGGTGATGCTTCGAGTTTCCACTCCAGAGAATTTGAAAAACATAAAATCTATAAAGGACCAACATTTACAATTTGTTGATCCGAATCAAAAACCAACCAATTACAACGATGTTCCAATTTTTGTGCAATTGGGATATAATGTTCATGGAAATGAACCTTCTAGTTCTGAGGCTGCATTGTTAACAGCCTACACCTTGGTAGCTTCCAATAGTGCCGAAGTGTCTAATTACTTAGAGAATTCTATTGTATTTATCGACCCAACGATTAATCCAGATGGGAGAGATCGGCACACCCAATGGGCCAATCAATTTAAAGCCAATCAATTGGTTTCCGATAATATGGACGCCGAGCATAACGAGATGTGGCCAAGAGGCAGAACCAATCATTATTGGTTTGATTTAAATCGCGATTGGTTGTTGGCGGTGAATCCTGAAAGTCAAGGAAAATTAAAGTGGTATCACAATTGGTATCCGAATGTCGTTACAGATTTTCATGAAATGGGAACCAATAGTCACTACTTTTTTGAGCCGATGAAACCCATTGGTTCCGCAGACCCCATAATGCCAAAAGAGAATTATGAAGATCTCAATGATTTATTTGCCACTTATTATTCAAAGGCACTAGATGACATTGGTTCATTGTATTACACCAAAGAATCTTTTGACGGTACTTATCCTGGGTACGGAAGTTCCTATCCAGATCTTCAAGGGGCTCTGGCCTTGTTGTTCGAGCAGGCAAGTTCTAGAGGTCATGTACAGGATACCGATTACGGAAAAATTACTTTTCCATTCACCATTCGTAATCAATACAAGTCGAGCATAGCGACCATCAAGGCGGCAGTGGAGAATAAGGGAATGCTGCGTAAATATCAGCAAGATTTTTTTAAATCGGCCGTTACACAAAAGGCAAAATCAGGTTTAGCTGGATATGAGTTTGGTGATGTTAATGATAAAAACAGAACTAAGGCTTTTGTTGATTTCCTTCTCAAGCATGAGATTAAGGTTTACGAGAAAGGAGAAAAGTTTGTGGTTCCATTGAAACAGCCACAACATCGAATGGTTCAGACCATGTTTGAAACCTACAGCAAGTATCGAGACAGTGTATTTTATGATGCTTCAGCTTGGAGTGTTTCTAATTTTTACAACATGCAAGCCAAAGGTTTGAAATCGGTAAAGTTGGGTAAAGAAATCACTTCTACCGATGGCTACATTACTTCGGGCAATTTGACCAAAACCAATTATGCATATTTGATTGATTGGAATGATTACAATGCACCAGCGACCCTCGGATTCCTGCAGAAAAAAGGAATTATGGCTTCGGTGGCATTTAAGAAGTTTACTGCCAAGACCACTGAAGGTAATAAAGGCTTTAACTACGGATCGATCATGATTCCGGTGAGCAAACAAAAAATGAATGCTGATGCAGTGTATAAATTGGTTCAAGAAGCCAAAGAAAAATATAAAGTACCCATCTATTCTACCAATACAGGATTCAGCCTTCAAGGCATTGATTTGGGTAGTAATAACTTCCGAAAAATTCAAAATCCGAAAGTGGCAATGTTGATTGGTGACGGAGTCTCGTCTTACGAGGCAGGAGAGGTGTGGCATTTAATGGATACACGAGTTCACTTGCCGATTACCAAAATTCAGATGCCCAGTTTTTCGAGAGCATCTTTAGACAAGTATAATGCCTTGGTTATGGTTTCCGGTAGCTATGGTCAAATTGACTCCATTCAAAGAACCAAGTTGAAGGATTGGATTTCAAAAGGAAATACCTTGATTACTATCGGAAGGGCATCTCAGTGGGCCATCCGAAATAAAATTGTCAAAGAAAAATTAACTCAGAAACCAAAGGATAAAAAAACAAAGGTAGAGCGACTTCCTTTTGTAGAAGCTTCCGAACATATTGGCCGAGAGCGATTGGGAGGCGCCATTTTTGAAGTGGATCTTGATCGCACTCATCCGTTAGGTTTTGGATATACCAATTCAAAACTTCCTGTTTATAAAAACAACACGGTGTTCTTAGCACCGAGTAAAAATCCATATGCAACAGTGGCTAAGTATACGGCAGATCCACATATTGACGGTTACATTTCCAATCAAAATCTAGAAGTATTCTTAAAGCCATCGGCTTCTTTATTGGTGAGTCCAGTTGGAAGAGGTCGTACCGTTTTATTTGCCGATAACCCAAACTTCAGAGGGGCGTGGTATGGAACCAATAAACTATTTTTAAATGCTATTTTCTTTGGAAACAGAATTTCTGTCCCAAGAAACTAAATCAACAAATCATGAAAAAAGCATACCTATTTGTATTCTTGTTCGCTACCACATTCATTTTGGGGCAAGACGGTTATCAAGGAGAAGGACCCTATTCTCAACTGATTATTAGAGGAGTTACCTTAATTAATGGCGATGGGTCACCTCCAAGAGGCCCCATTGATATTGTAGTGGAAGGAAATAAGATTGTCCAAGTCAGCGTAGTTGGCTATCCTGGTGTCAAAATTAATCCGAAGAGCAGACCGAAACTTAAAAAAGGAGGGAAAGAGCTGGATGCAACCGGAATGTATCTGCTTCCCGGTTTTGTAGATATGCATGGTCATATTGGAGGAAAAGCGCAAGGCGCGAGTCCAGAATATGTATTCAAACTATGGATGGCACACGGAATTACAACGGTTCGTCAGCCAAGCGGAATTCCAGCAAAAAAATTAAAACAGCAAAGTGCCGCCAATAAAATTGTTGCACCACGAATTTTCGATTATGTTGGTTTTGGTCAAGGTGCCAAAAAGCCAATCAGCACAGCCGAAGAGGCAAGAGTTTGGGTGAGAGAGAACGCAAAAAGTGGATCAGACGGAATCAAATTCTTTGGGGCTGAGCCAGAAATCATGCAGGCGGCTTTAGAGGAGAATAAGAAATTAGGACTCGGGTCTGCCTGTCACCATGCACAAGTAAGTGTGGCGCGTTGGAATGTATTGCATTCGGCAAGAGCAGGCTTAACCAGCATGGAACATTGGTATGGTTTGCCAGAAGCCTTGTTTGATGATCGAACGGTTCAGAATTATCCACTGGACTATAACTATCAAAATGAACAACACCGATTCGAGGAGGCTGGGAAACTTTGGGAACAAGCCGCGAAGCCTTATTCAGATCATTGGAATAAGGTGATGAATGAATTGTTAGATCTTGATTTCACCTTAGATCCAACGTTCAATATCTACGAGGCCAGTCGCGATTTACAAAGAGCTCGAAGAGCAGAATGGCATGAAGATTATACCCTTCCGTCACTTTGGAAGTTTTATGAACCGAGTAAAGTCTCTCATGGTTCTTATTGGCATGATTGGGGTACAGAGCAGGAAGTGGCTTGGAAACGCAATTATAAACTATGGATGACTTTCGTAAATGAATATAAAAACAGAGGAGGTCGTGTTACGGCAGGATCTGATTCTGGATTCATTTATCAGTTATACGGATTTGCCTATGTACGCGAGTTAGAATTGCTTCGTGAAGCAGGTTTCCATCCCTTGGAAGTTATTCGTTCAGCTACATTAAATGGGGCAGAAGCACTTGGTTGGGCCGATAAAATTGGTTCGGTCCAAATTGGAAAACTTGCTGATTTTGTGATTGTTGATGAAAACCCACTAAAGAATTTGAAAGTTCTTTATGGAACTGGAGCTGTACGTTTGACGAAAGATAATAAAGTCGTGCGAGCAGGCGGTGTGAAATATACCATCAAAGACGGAATTATTTACGAGGCGAAAAAATTATTAGCCGATGTAAAGGCGATGGTAGATAAGGAAAAAGCAAAAACAGGCTGGAAGTTGAAGCAGCCAGGCATGGAAGACTAATTGCAGACCTTGCAATCTTCTTTTTCTCGGACCTCACCAACAAGGTTTCCTTTTTCGTTCATTACAAATCCGCAACAGTCCATAAATCCCTGGGCAATTAATTTTCGTCCACGTTGAATTTGAGATTTTACCGTGGGCAAGGGTAATTTTAATTGCCGGGCTACTTCTTGCTGCTTAAGCCCTTTGATGTCAGCTAAGAAAATTGGATTTTGGTATTTCTTGGGTAAATTTTTTAAAATTCCTTGAAGGCAATCAAACTCATTGTGTTCTTGTTTCTGTAATTCGCCTTTGGTTAAAGAATCTTCAAACTCGTAGGTGATATGGTTGCTTTTGAAGTAGTTCATCATGGTGTTTCTTCCAATCTGAAATACCCAAGGTTTGAGCTTCGATTTGTTTTTAAGCGTTTGCAGATTAACATGGATTTTGATAAAAACATCCTGCAAAATATCATCAGCAAGAGATTCATTTTTAACCCTGCTGATGATAAATCGTTTTAACTCATCCGAGTAAATGTCCCAGATTTCTTTTGTATTCATGATTGGCACGTACAATTGGTGCAAGTACAATTCTCACAACTGCAGCTTCCACAATCGCCACCGGAACATTGAACACAAGTACAAGAGCATTCTGATTTAATATTTTTCATGATATTAAGTTTTAGATTCACTTAATAGACAAAGAAGTTACAAAAAAGATGCAAAATTTAATGAGAAAAATAAAATTCAAAAAAAACACGATTAAATCTCCTGATTTTAACCGTGTTTTAATTTCATTGTAAGAATTTTATTATTCTTTCTTCTTAACGAATCCGTAGAGGTTCTGACCGATGAAATCTTGTGGAAACTTGTCGTCTCCTTTAAATCCGATTTCAATGGTTCCACTATCCTCTGGAACATAATCCGTTTTGAAAATATAGTCCCAAAGACTGAGGCTTATTCCGTAGTTCATGCCATATCTCCCCTCTGGTAAATTATAGGCATGGTGATACAAATGCATCACTGGGTTGTTTAAAATGTATTTGAAAACACCCCAAGATAATTTGATATTGGCATGATTTAAATGTCCTATTGCAATGGTAATAAAATGCACAATGTAAGCCTGCTCAGGTTCAAAACCACCGATGAGCATCACACCAAAAGTTTTTAAAGGTTTGTATAGTACATTTTCCATCCAGTGGTATCTTAGGTGAGCTGCAAAACCCATTTCTTTGACGCTATGATGAACCTTATGAAATTGCCATAGGAATTCGTAGCGATGTAATAATACGTGGGTGAACCACTGAACAAAATCTAAGATAACAAAGAATACTAATAATTGCGCCCACATAGGCCAGCTAGACATGTTGATGAGAGCGAAACTTTTGGCGGTAATATTGAACTCACCGAACAAAATTCCTAACATTTCATAAACCCCACTAATCACAATGGCAAAGGCGAAGAAATTAAAGAACATGTAAAAGGCATCTAGCCAGAAATCTTTTCTGAAAATCTTTTGATTTTTTCTCCAAGGAAAGGCGATTTCCAATCCCCAAACAAATAGGGAAATGGCAATCAATCCATAAAAATAGTTGTTATACCATGGGACTTCGAATAAAATAGATTTCCACGTCCAATCTAAAGTTCCCATAAAGGCATTTGCGAATGCATCTAAATATTTACTCATTTTTTATAGTTGTTAAAGTTAAACTTTCATTCTCATAAGGTAATTCCTCAAAATGGCTCCACTCTGTCCAAGAACCATCGTAATTCCATACATTTTTATAACCCAACAATTGCGTAAGTACAAAAGTCGTATGCGCAGAACGCACACCACTATGACAATACAAAATTATTGAATCGGTCTTTGTTGCGTTTAATCGACTGTATATTTTTTCTAATTCGTCGATTGATTTTATTGATTTGTCTGTTTCATAGTGAATGGCTTCCGCCCAGTCGATATGAATGCTGTTTTTAATTCTTCCAGCCTTTGCGGCACCTTTCTTATGCTGAATCCCAGTGAATTCATCAATAGATCTAGTGTCTAAGAAGATGTAATTTTTGTTCATGGCCTCCGCCACTTGATCTTTTGAAATGTAGTATTTCATTTCGGGGTTGCCTTCAAATGTGAACTTCGTTGGAAGGGGCGTAGGAGATTTCATGCTTATGGAACCATTGTTAGCTTTCCAACCTTCCATTCCACCTTCTAATAAGCGGACATTATCAAAATTGTAATTCTGAAGCATCCACCAAAATCTTGTTGCTTCACACAAGCCTCTGTCATCATAAACCACCAAAAGGTCTTTGTTTGAAATACCAAGCCTACTGAATAATTTCTCAATCTGCGTAGTCGAAGCCATCATCCCTCCATAGGGGAAATTTGGATTTTGTATGTCATTTCTCCACATTTGAAAAGCTCCTGCGATATGTCCCTTTTGGTATTCTTCAGTTTTCCTGAAATCAATGACTTTCACATGCTCCCTTCCTTGCATTGTCAATAATTCTTGACTGGAAATGAGGTATTTACTTTTACTAACCTCTCGCGGCTCTTCTTTTTTTTGACAAGAGCAGATGATAACGAACAATAAGAGCGTACTAATCTTCCAATTCATACCATTCGATGTTTGTTAATGCGAGTCTTCTTCCTTTTTTCTGGGGTGGATAATTCTTGACTAAGTAATCAACGATGATCTTTTGATCATCACCCAATTCCCAAAGACTTTGCGTCTCTTGCATCCATTTGATGGTGGTATTCCAACGTTCGGCGGTCATTCGGTTTTGAGTAACCAATTTGGCTGAATGACAATTGGTGCAATTATTTACTACTGTCATTAATCCTTCACCATCCTTCAATCCGGTTCTCACATGAATTCCGTCTTCAATTCGGTCCTCATCTTCAATGACTTCAGCAATAACTTCTGGCTTGGTTTCTCCCAATCCGAGTTGCGGATAATATATGGTTAAGAGCAATAAGAGCGCGGCAAAAAATGTCACATAGGCAGCTCTATGAGCTGTTTGCTCGGCTTTTTTAATCCGCTCTTGAAACTCTTTGTTTTGATCCACTTCCTATGAAACTTTTACAGCAATTCTATGACAAGCATTGTTTAAATATCCCTTAGGATTCCATCCAGGAACTACCATGGGTTGTGCTACTCCGTTTGTGTCAGTCGCTCTGGCCCACACTTCGTAATATCCTTTTTTAGGAAATGCTACTTCAGCGTTAAAGTGTTGCCAAGCCAATCGATTAGCAGGCTTTTCCAACTCGCATGTTTGCCAAGAAGCCCCAAAATCGATGGAGTATTCCATTTTTGATACTTCGTAATCTCCTGCCCAGGCATGACCTCTGATGGATAATTTTTTACCTTTTTTTATTATTGCTCCTGTTTTCGGATAAGTAATCAACGATTTCACCGGCATCGATTCAATGATGCACATGTCTTCATCTTTTACCTTTTCGCCCGGTGCAACAGGTTTGCAAGGAACTCTATAGGCAGTCCCAGTCATTTTTGGTCCGTCATGAACAATGTTTCGAATACTGATGCGATTCACCCATTTGCCAGAAACAGAAGCCGGCCAGCCGCCAGCTACGAGTCGCAAAGGGTAACCATGCGCAAGGGGAATATCTTTCCCGTTCATTTGTAAAGCCAGCAAGGTTTCTTCTTCCATGGCTTTGTTCATCGGGCAACCTCTAGAAATTGGTTCTTTACCTGGAGTACCACTTAAATGCGTATCGGCGGAATGGTATGCAATGTAGACTGCATCACTCTTAACGCCCACATCATCCAAAATATCTTTTAATCGCACTCCAGTCCATGAAGCACAATGTACCGCGCCAACACTCCATTGATTTCCTTTGGCAGGTGGATCGAATTCTTTTCTTCCGTTTCCACCGCATTCCAACGTTAGTTGGTAGGTATGTTGTTTGAATTTGGATTTTAAGTCAGCTAAGGTGTATATCTTTTTTTTGGCCACAGATTCACCATCGATGGTTAAGGTCCATGTTGATGGATCAATATCCTCAGGAAGACGTCCATTATTTCGAACAAACATCGCTGAATTCGGAGTGATTTTATCATCCAACAAATGAGCTTTGGCCTCAATATTCCAAGGTTTGTCATTCAAGACAATCATCTGCTTATCCTTTTTAAAAAGTTTAAAAGGATCTGGTTCTTGGAGAGCAAGAGGTGTGTAGCCTTCAAGCATTTTAGCACCGAAAACAATGTCGGTACCCAATGCGGCTGCAAAGGATCCGAGTACAGTTTTTCTTACAAATGATCTTCTTTTCAATTGGTTAGATTTTATACGCCCTAGGAACGAGCAAGTTACAATCTGATTGAAAACTACTCTGTAACAAAAGTTACCGACTAGGTCTGTGGTAAGTGGTAATATTACAAAATTTTAAATCACACACTAACATGACTAAAGTTACAAAAGGTTTTGAAACCAAATTTACTGGATGGGCCTTTATTTTGGCAGCCGTACTTTTATGGGGCGGTTGGGGATTGACAACACATCACATAGGTGAATGGATCCAGGCTTCAGATTTTGAAGAAGTAGGAAAAAATATATGGTATTGGATTTGGATGTATCGTTTCCATATTTTTGGATGGGTAACCATGGCCATCGCCAGTTTTGCCTTGATTACCTTATTGACCCAAAGACCGCTTCGAGTGGTTGCTTTTCCCGGTCTAGGGATGATTATTGTTGGTACATTTTCTTTAGCCATAGCAAATGCATTTTATTACAATTTTGGTGCTTGGGGCGTAGGTATTGTAGATGCTATCTCAAATCCGGATGTTACCTATCCAATTAGCATAGTAAATGAATTCAAAACCGTTGATGAGTTCATGAAAAGTATTTTAGCAACCAATAACTACGTAACTTGTTTCATTAGATTTGGAAGAATCTTCTCAGGAGTAGGTTTTGTACTGTTAGGGTTTGCTTTTATAAATTGGAATATAATGAACAAATTAATCGCTTGGTTTACCTTATTATTTGGTGTTGCTGCAGTAGCGGTTATTTTAGGAATTCCTGATAATTTTGAAGTATACAAACCACTTTTTCACGTAAAAGTAGTTTGGTTAATAGTGATGGGTGTTAGTTTGCTCAGAACTGGAATCAATACTCCAGTGGAAGCAAAGTAATCCATTATTTTATTGTTTTGGTTGATAAAAAGCCGAGCTGTAGTGCTCGGCTTTTTTCTTTGTAAAAAGGTTTCATTCTGTTTTTTAACGATTTATAATCTTAATTATGGTTCATAAGTTCTATATTCATCCGCGTTAAAAAAAATTACTGCTGATGACAACGGAAAATTCTTCTTGGAATTTGTATCAGAAATTTGGTTTTCGATTCATCTTCCTTTATTTCGCCTTCCACATTTCTACGTTTTTCATTTCATTTTTACCGTATTCAAACTCACTAGTTACCGGTATTCGATATAATATTCAATCCATACCTGTCTGGGTTGCAGATACCTTCTTTGACTATACGATCACGGTCTTTCCGAATGGTAGTGGAGATACCACTTATAACTACTATGAAGTCTTGGTGTTTTTTATCCTTGCCATTATCGGTGCCATTATTTGGTCTGTGATAGATAGAAAAAGGGTTAACTATAATTGGCTACTCCAATTTTTTAGGGTATATGTAAGTTATTATGTGGCGGGTTATATGCTTTCGTATGGATTTTCGAAGGTCTTTTATTTACAATTTTCAGAACCTTCATTTTTACAATTGTTTCGAACCTATGGGGAGTCTTCTCCAATGGGGATTGCATGGACCTTCATGGGGGCGTCTAAAACCTACACCATGTTTTCTGGTTTTGCGGAGGTTATTGGAGGATTGCTCTTGTTTTATAGAAGAACAAGAACCATAGGCGCTCTGGTTGTTTTCGCTGTGATGTTCAACGTGTTTATGATGAACATGAGTTACGATATTCCTGTAAAACTTTTTTCTTTTCATTTGATGATTAAGGCTGCGTTCATCGCTTCATTGGATTATAAACGAATAGTGAATCTCTTTGTTTTGAGAAAGCCATTGGCCATAAGTAATGAACTCAAACCACTATTTCAAAATCGAAATTGGAGAATTGCCGGTAGAGTACTGAAATTTGTCTTCGTAGGATATGCTATTTATATCTACATGAATTCTAGCTTGGAGTATTCCAAACAGCGATATGAAGGCCCGAAACCATTTTTCTATGGCGTGTATAATACGGAGTCATATATTAAGAATAATGATACGATTCCCCCACTACTAACTGACAAGACGAGGTGGAAAAGACTCATCATGGACCGAGGTTATTTAGATAAGTACATGATTATCCGCGGGATGAATGAACAATCAAGATGGTATACCTATGAAATTGATAGTTTAAAGAGTACCGTGAAAATGACTTCTACTAGTGATAGTTTGGATGTGCTAAACCTGGCCTTTACGAAGAATGATAGCATCCTAACATTCAAAGGAACTTGGAAGAAGGATTCCATTCAAGTCAAGCTCAATAAATATGATACTTCGAAAATCTTGCTAACGAATCGAGGATTTAACTGGATTAATGAATATCCATATAATCGATAATAAAAAACGCCGCAGAATGCGGCGTTTTTTATTTCTCTTTGGAATTGAATTACATATTTCTTCGGTACTGACCACCCACTTCAAAAAGGGCTGAAGTGATTTGTCCTAATGAACAAACCTTAGTCGCTTCCATCAATTTCTCGAAGAGGTTTTCATTTTGAATGGCAGCCTCTTGAAGAATTTCCAGTTGTGTTTCTACCTGAGAAGCTCTCGACTTATTTAGGTTTTCTTTTGTTCTGATCTGGTACTGTTTTTCTTCTTCAGTAGCTCGAATCACTTCCGCAGGAAGTACTGTTGGTGAACCTTTAGAACTTAAGAAGGTATTTACCCCTATAATTGGGAATTCTCCTGTATGTTTTAAGGTTTCATAATACAAGCTCTCTTCTTGAATTTTCGAACGCTGATACATAGTTTCCATAGCACCCAATACACCACCACGTTCTGTAATTCTGTCAAACTCTTGCAATACGGCTTCCTCTACCAAATCAGTTAATTCTTCAATGATGAACGAACCTTGAATTGGGTTTTCGTTTTTCGCTAATCCTAATTCTTTGTTGATGATCAATTGAATTGCCATTGCTCTTCGTACTGATTCCTCAGTCGGCGTTGTTATCGCTTCATCATATGCATTGGTATGCAATGAATTACAATTGTCATAAATAGCGTACAATGCTTGTAAAGTAGTTCGAATATCGTTGAAGTCAATTTCCTGGGCATGTAGTGAACGACCCGAAGTTTGAATGTGATATTTCAACATTTGCGCTCTGGAATTGGCTCCGTATTTATGTTTTAGAGCTTTTGCCCAAATCTTACGAGCCACACGACCGATTACCGCATATTCTGGGTCAATACCGTTGGAGAAAAAGAAAGATAAATTCGGTCCGAATTTGTTGATGTCCATTCCTCTTGATAGATAGTATTCCACATAAGTGAATCCGTTGGCAAGTGTCAATGCCAATTGGGTAATTGGATTTGCTCCAGCTTCTGCAATGTGATATCCTGAAATAGAAACAGAATAGAAATTTCTTACTTTCTGATCAATAAAATATTCTTGAACATCTCCCATTAATCGCAGAGCGAATTCAGTGGAAAAGATACAGGTGTTTTGAGCTTGGTCTTCTTTTAAAATATCAGCTTGAACAGTACCTCTTACTTGGGTAAGAGTTTCTTCCTTAATACGGTTGTATACATCTGATGGTAATACTTGATCTCCAGTGACCCCTAACAATAATAATCCGAGTCCATCATTTCCTTCGGGTAATTCACCTTGGTAGGACGGACGTTCAATGCCTTTTGAATCATAAAGCTCTTGTAGCTTTTCTTCTACCTTGCTTTCCAATCCGTTCTCTTTGATGTACTTTTCACAGTTTTGATCTATGGCAGTATTCATAAAAAATCCTAACAACATTGGAGCTGGACCATTAATGGTCATGGATACAGATGTCATGGCGTGACTCAAATCGAATCCAGAGTACAATTTCTTGGCATCGTCCAAACAACAAATACTCACACCAGCATTTCCAATTTTTCCATAAATGTCTGGTCGATGACCTGGGTCGTTTCCGTAAAGCGTAACACTGTCAAAAGCTGTTGACAAACGCTTTGCTGGCATTCCCAAACTTACATAGTGAAAACGACGGTTGGTTCTTTCAGGACCTCCTTCTCCAGCAAACATTCTGGTAGGATCTTCTCCTGTTCTTTTAAACGGATATAATCCGGATGTATATGGGAATTCCCCTGGTACATTTTCTTGTAAGTTCCATTTCAATAGATCGCCCCAAGCTTGGTATTTTGGCAAAGCTATTTTCGGAATATCAGAGTGTGAGAGCGACCTGGTGTGGGTCTCAATTTTAATCTCTTTATCACGAACCTTGAAGGAATAAATCGGGTCTTTATATTTCTGAACCTTTTTCTTCCAATTCAGAATGATCTCCCAATTGTAAGGATCTAAATTCATTTTGACCTTATCGAAATGTGCGATGAGTAAACTTATAAATTCTTTGTCATCAGAAGTACTATTCAGAACTTGATCATCGATTCCTACTTTGGTTAATTCTGGTTCATTCCCAACAATAGACTCTATAGTTTTGAATATACCATACAGCTTTTGGGCTACTATAACTTGTTCGTTTACTTTTTTGTCGTAAGCGCGATTGTTTTCGGAAATTTCAGAAAGGTAACGGACTCTGGCTGGCGGAATCACAAAAATCTTCTCTGACATTTCTTTGGTAATTTCAAAGGTTGAATTTAAGTCGGCTCCTGTTTTTTCTACCAATTTATCCATGATCGCTTTGTAGAGCGAATTCATTCCAGGATCATTGAATTGGGACGCAATGGTTCCGAAGACAGGCATATCATCCATGTGTACATCCCACAAATTGTTATTGCGCATGTATTGTTTCTTTACATCGCGCAAAGCATCCAAGGCTCCTCTTTTATCGAACTTATTAATCGCCACTAAATCGGCAAAATCAAGCATGTCAATTTTTTCCAGCTGAGTTGCAGCTCCAAATTCTGGAGTCATTACGTATAAGGAAGTATCCGAGTGTTCAATGATTTCTGTATCTGATTGGCCAATTCCAGAAGTCTCTAAAATGATTAAATCAAATTCGGCCGCCTTCAAAACTTCAACGGCTTCATTTACATATTTGGATAGGGCTAGATTCGATTGTCTTGTAGCCAAAGAGCGCATGTACACTCTTGGATTGTTGATGGCGTTCATTCGAATTCGATCACCCAACAAAGCACCACCAGTTTTTCTTTTGGACGGATCAACAGAAATTAATCCGATGGTTTTTTCAGGGAAGTCGATTAAGAAACGTCTTACCAATTCATCTACCAAACTAGATTTTCCCGCTCCTCCTGTACCAGTGATTCCTAATACTGGAGTCGTAGAACTTTCATTTTTTTGATGAATCATTTCCATGGAAGCTTTGGTGACCTCTGGAAAGTTTTCTGCGGATGAAATGACTCTTGCAATGCTTTTTGTTTCTTTTTTTGAAAGGTGATTTACCTCGCCATTTAATACATCTCCGATGGCAAAATCAGATTTTTCAACCAAATCGTTAATCATCCCTTGTAGTCCCATTTCTCTTCCATCATCTGGGGAATAGATTCGAGTGATTCCGTAATCCATTAATTCCTTAATTTCCTCTGGAAGGATCACACCACCGCCGCCGCCAAAAATCTTAATATGGCCAGCACCTCTTTCTTGCAACAAGTCATGCATGAATTTGAAGTACTCGTTATGCCCTCCTTGATAAGAGGTCATAGCAATGGCATTGGCATCTTCTTGGATGGCGCAATTCACTACTTCTTCAA
>CAYFJL010000026.1:0-26622 GCA_964343335.1 uncultured Polaribacter sp.
TCAAATTTGCGACAAATATAAAGCTTTCATTGCTTACATTTTGTTAAATCATTTCTCTAAAAAAAACACTAATTTGCGGTACTCAAAGTCAATCAATCAAAAATGAATACCGTTCATTTATTAACAAACAACGCCCTAAATTTAAAGGATATTCAACACATCATTCACAATGATGAAAAGTTGGAACTTTCTCAAGAATCTATCGATCGAATTGAAAAATGTAGATCATACCTCAATCAGAAAACCAATCAGTTTTCAAAACCAATTTATGGTGTGAATACTGGTTTCGGAGCTTTATGTAATGTGAAAATCAAAGACGAAAATCTTCAAAAACTGCAAGAGAATTTGGTGAAGTCGCATGCATGCGGACTCGGAGAAAGAGTTCCAGATAACATCGTGAAGTTGATGTTGCTTTTTAAAATTAAAAGCTTGAGCTTTGGAAATTCAGGAGTGCAGCTCTCCCTCGTGCAGCGTTTGGTTGATTTTTACAACCATGGAGTGTATCCTGTTGTGTATACCCAGGGATCCTTAGGAGCATCGGGTGATTTAGCACCATTAGCTCATTTGGCGTTGCCGTTGCTTGGGTTAGGAGAGGTGTCTCACAAAGGTGAAGTATATCCCACCGAGGATATCTACCAAAAGTTTCAATGGGAACCGATTCAATTGCAATCTAAAGAAGGATTGGCTTTATTGAATGGAACCCAGTTTATGTCGGCCTACGGTGTATATTGTTTGTTAGAATGCCATAAGCTTTCCTACTTGGCTGATGTGATTAGTACGGTATCGCTGGAGAGTTTTGATGGACGCATTGAACCGTTCAATCCGCTGATACATTTGGCACGACCGCATACAGGCCAAATCAAAACTAGTGATAGAGTGCGAACGTTTTTAGAGGAAAGCGAATTGATTCAGAAAGAAAAACACCATATCCAAGATCCTTATTCTTTTCGATGTGTTCCTCAGGTTCATGGGGCAACAAAGGATACGATTCGATTTGTTACCAAGACCTTATTGACTGAAGTCAATGCCGTAACGGATAATCCGAATATTTTTGTAGAAGATGATATGATTATTTCCGGTGGAAATTTTCATGGTCAACCATTGGCCTTAGGAATGGATTATTTGGCCATTGCATTGGCAGAATTGGGGAACATCTCTGAACGCCGAACGTACCAACTCGTATCGGGGCATCGACATTTACCACCGTTTTTGGTTACGAATCCTGGATTAAATTCCGGATTTATGATACCACAATACACAGCGGCAAGCATCGTCAATCAAAACAAACAATTGGCAACGCCATGTAGTATTGATTCCATTGAATCGAGTGACGGTCAAGAAGATCATGTTTCTATGGGGGCGAATTCGGCTACCAAACTCAAGAGAGTAGTGGATAACTTGAAATCTATTTTAGCCATCGAGTTATTTACGGCTTCTCAAGCAATGCTCTTTGCCGAAGGCAAAACATCTCCATTTTTAGAGAATATATTGCAAATGTTCCGAGAAGAAGTTCCTTTGGTATATGAAGATCGAGTATTGCATCATGATATGGTAAAGGCCATCGCGTTTTTAGATTCGATTGACATCGATAGTGAAGTTTTGTTTGAATAAATGAATGCTTTACCAATCTAAAAAGCGAAGCTCGTTATCTTCCACGAATTCGTATTTGGTACCGTTGAATTTCAATGTGGTAGATTCAAGTTTTTTCGCGCCATGTCCTTTCTGAGGTTTTCCATCAATCTTTTTTATGAGCTGAAAAGTCTTATTTACTTTCAGATCAGAGAGTCCGTTGGTTTTTGATTTTAAAAGGGAAATAGAAACCTCTAGGGTTTCTTGCTCAATATTTTTAGACCACATTCCTTTTTCCCCATTAGATTTATAAATTGGGTAGTTATCGAGCACCAGTGATATGCCTGTGTCAGATACCTTAAGAATTGAATAGTAATGTATACAGAAAAGACTTACACTGCTCCGTGAATATACTTCCTTTACAATACCAATCCCATTGTCATTTAGGCTAAGTTGAATCTTGCCCTTTATAATATTGTTAGAGTAGGCCTGGACTGCCCCTTTTACGAGGTAGTCCAATTTATCATTAAAATGTTGAATGACTTCACCTTTACTTTTATCTACCAATAGGTATTTGGTGGTAAATAATTTATTTTCCTCCGTTGTTTTGTAGATATATTGAATGGCATAAAAAACCACCTTTGGTGATACTTCTATAGAATGACTTTTATCCATTCTAACATTTGAAACTGGAATCTTTAATTTCTTACAAACAAGTTTTAGTAATGGGAGATCAAGCGTCTCTGCGTAGGATCTTTCTTCGTATTTCTCAAATAAATTTTGGGCATTTGATTTCCCAACTACTCCCAGAAGCAGGGCTAGAAGGAAGCCAATAATTTTAATTTTGGAGCTCATGTTTTCTTTTTCGTGAATTTCTCTTTGATAATGAAATCATCATATCACTGAAACCAAAATAAGATAAAAAATATCACTTCAGAATAGCGGATTAACGCACATTAATTTTCGGAATTCCACCCTTAAAAGTTTATCGGGGTAGCCTTAATTATTTATTAACAAAATACTTATCCCTCAACCAGAAAGAAACCTTTACAAGGAGAATCAAGGCAGGTACTTCCACCAATGGACCAATAACCCCAGCAAATGCCTGACCTGAGTTTAATCCGAATATGGCGATGGCCACGGCAATGGCCAATTCAAAATTATTCCCAGAGGCTGTAAAGGCTACCGAAGCTGTTTTGTCATAGGTGGCGCCCATGGCTCTGGTAACGAAAAAACCAATAATGAACATCAGGGTAAAATAAATCAAAAGCGGAATGGCAATAATAACTACATCCATAGGAATAGTCACAATTAATTCACCCTTCAGAGAAAACATCACAACGATGGTGAACAATAAGGCAATTAAGGTAAGTGGAGAGATTTTTGGGATGAAAGAATTTTGATACCAATCGACTCCCTTGGCTTTTACCAAAACTGTCCTGCTAAGAATCCCCATGAGAAAAGGAATCCCTAAATAAATTGCAACGCTCTCAGCAATAGTCGCAATGGAAATATCTACAATAGCCCCTTCAAATCCGAAATTGGGCGGAAGTACCGTTATAAATATCCAGGCATAAAAACTGTAGGCAAACACTTGAAAGACAGAATTTAATGCCACCAAACCTGCACCGTATTCACTGCTTCCTTCCGCAAGGTCATTCCATACCAATACCATGGCAATGCAACGCGCTAGCCCAATTAAAATCAACCCAACCATGTATTCTGGGTAATCTTGTAGGAAAAGGAGGGCAAGAACAAACATTAATAAAGGACCAATAATCCAGTTCAATAGCAAGGAAATGGACAAGATTTTGGTGTTTGTAAAAACTTTTGGTAGTAGCTTGTAATCTACTTTGGCGAGTGGAGGATACATCATCACAATCAACCCAATTGCAATAGGAATGTTTGTGGTTCCGCTGCTTAATGAATTTACGAACTCAGGAAAACTTGGTGCAAAATAGCCTATTCCCACTCCGAGAGCCATGGCTAAGAATATCCAAAGTGTTAGATTCTTATCGAGGAAGTTGAGTTTTTTCATGTCAATTTTTAATGGTTTAGCAACAACCACTTCCTGGTTCACAACTGCTTGCTTGTAGGCTTGATAATCGAACGCGAGGTTTCTCGGCTGGAATACTACATTCGGTTCGCGCCAAACAATCCGTGTGTTTGGTTGTTAATAAGAAATACTGACCGTTAAAATCCATTCCGAATTTCTGTATCGTAGTTCCTTGGTATTCAACTTCGATTTCTAAATCCTCTAATTCGAGTACTTTTTCTGACAGTTCGATGATGTTAATTAACTTCTCAGGATGCAAGCGATGATCGTAGTCGTTAGCATTCCATAATTGAAAATTAACCACTTCTTCATTCCGAACCGTTCCGCCACAATCGATAAAATGTTTGGTGATTTTACCTACTTCCGTCACATGAAAATGGGCTGGAACTAATTCGCCATTCGGTAATTGAAAACCGATGGTTTCAAGATTAGTCAGTGCTTTTTTTACTTCTGATAATTTCATTGTCTATTTCTTTAATTGCAATATTGCGATTGATTGATGTAAATTTTTTTAGCAGCAGTCGCTTGGTCCAAGTATATCCTGATTCAGGAATTCTTGAACAATGCCTTTCATTTTGGACCATTTCTCATAATCGATACAGTAGCAAACGCTCGTACCTTCTATGTTTCCTTTGATCAAGCCGATATTTTTCAATTCCTTTAAATGTTGAGAAATAGTAGGCTGAGCGAGTCCGATTTCATCCACCAAATCACCACATATGCAAGAGTTAATTTTGAATAAATGCTGTAAGATGGCAACACGAGCAGGATGACCAAAGACCTTGGCAAAAAGAGCTATTTCATTTTGCTGCGCTGAAAATATTTCTGTCTTGGTTAATCCCATTATTTATTGTTTCATTGCAATATTACGATAAATACTTTGAGTTGGAATTAAAATGTGGAACTTTTTTTTCTTACTGATGATTAAAGTAACCGTATATCTGATAGAAGAATAACCCAATTCCAGCCAATACCAAGTACCAATTGACTGCTTTATAAAAGGCATCAAACTGTTTGTGTTTTCGTGATTGAGAGATAATGAAGACTATGGGGATTAAGGCAATTATTTGTCCGAATTCAACCCCGAGATTGAAACATAAGATTTTTGAGAGAAAGGCCCCATCACCCATGTCAAAGGATTGAAGGCGGGTCGATAAACCCAACCCATGTATCAATCCAAATAGACCAACCATAAAAAGCAGGTTCGGTGCTTTTAAATTCATTTTTTTGAATCCGCCCAAATTTTCAAATCCTTTATAAAGTACGCTCACTGCAATGATGGCATCGATGAGGTGTTCATCTGTTTTTATGTGTAAGTAGGTCGCTCCAATCAGTGTAATGCAATGACCTAGCGTAAAAACGGTGATAAATTTTAAAATGTCTTTGAATCCGTTTAAGTAGAAAATAACCCCAACTAGAAAAAGTAGGTGATCGTATCCTGTGAGCATGTGTGTGGCTCCAACTTGTATGTAAGCCAACAATCCGCCATTGCGCAATAATTCTTGATCGGCACTAGTCACATCATGGGCAAAGCCTACCAATGGGAAAAGAAGGAAAACAATCGTTAATAATTCTTTCAGAGAACGATTTGTCATTATGCTTTTTTTCTAAACAATAAGAACAAGATCCCTACAAGGAGGATACTACCCAATATAAAAACCCAAGTTGGAATTCCATCTTCATGGTCGTGGGATTCATGAGTATGTGTATCTAGACCATGTTTATGGCTCACTTCAAAGGTCAATGTTGCCCACTTTGATCGATGCGTTAGATTGCCTTCATTTTTCAACGGAACCATATGGATGGTTCGTAAGTAATAAATTCCGTCGTGTGGTAAATCTACCTTTATGATTCCATTTTTATCAGTTCTTAGTTGTTGTCCACTGGTGTGTGAGTGCTCCTCATTATTTGAATGGCTATGGTTATGATTTGAGCTGTCATGACTGTGTCCCTTCGCTGTAGAAATATAATCGGCATAGACCAATTGATTGACCGCAGGAGATCCATCTAACAATAATTGCACATCAATCTTTTCGCCACTGTATTTGTTATATGGATTCTCTTTCGGAACAAATTCTATGGGATACCCTAGCACGGTCTTCCAATCGTCGGTTTTTTCACCGCCAACTTGAAAAATAGCCTTCACGTGTTTTTGATATGCTTCTAATGCATCTTCATTCATTAGCTTATTTTCCTTTCTGTAGGTCAGCATATCCAATACACCATCATGTTTCAAATAGTCATTGAATTTTTCGGCACTCAAGGCAATGTTTCGCTCTTTTGTGGAGACACCTGCGACAAAGGTTCCTGCTTCACCACCTTTGAAATCAAAATAGGTAATGGTGCTGTCTTGATCTTTCCAAAGACTCTGAGCAATTGATTTTCGCTCTCCTTTATGAACAATGGAGGCATCCAGAATTCGATCTCTGGTAATAATGTTTTCACTCTTTTCAAAAGTTCCGTTATACAGACTGATCCGTGCTTCTTGATTGGCTTCCAAGAAGTAAGAATCCATTTTTAAATACAAATCGTGATTGCTAAACAAAACGATGAGTATTGCAAAAAGTAAGGTTCGAAAAGGTTTATTGACATTCATTTTCAGAAGAGATTGGAAATTGATCTTGTTCATCATTAGTAGTAACTTAAAACGAAGTGAATTCTTTGAATTTAATGACACAAAAATATCTGAAAAACCTATTGAGTTAGAGGTTGAAAAGTTATTTTTTTCAAAAAAATAAATCTCGATCCAACGATGGCCAAGGCGTTAATTTTCTTATGCTAATTTTAGCATAAAAACCTTAATTAGATTTCAACTTTTTCCTTTTTAGAATGACGATTGCTGAAACAATAATCAGTGCATACCCAAAAATCAAAATTGTCAAGAGGAAGGATTTATTTCGTTGCATCACCACGTAATCGGCTATTCCTGCTTTCCAAAAAAGCCATTCATCTGCAATGGAAGAGGCGAGGTTCCAGTTTCCAGTCTCTAAAAATATAATGCCAGATTTCGATGTGAGGTCAATGCGAGCGGCTGTATTGATGGCATCATTACCGCTTCCATCATGTCCAATAATCAAAGAGTTGGTTTTGTTCTGGCTGTACAGGTGTGGACCTAATCCATAGATTCCGATGGTATTGATGAATGAATTCGCTTTGCTCATTTCTTCAATGGTTTGTTTTGACAATACGGGATTGTCGGAAATATGAGCTGCCATAAATTTTGATAAATCGCTGGTTGACGTGTAGAGTCCAGCTGCTGCCAATGCCGTAAACCAATTCATTGGTCGCGTCGAGCCATCCACCTTAAAAACTTGGGCAACTTTTGGATTGTTCGAATCTTGACGTTCGAAAATGGAATGGTTCATTCCTAAAGGGATAAACACTTCATTTTTCATGAATTCTTGAAAAGATTGACCTGATACTTCTTCAATAATCAATTGAAGTAGAGTATAACCGCCACCAGAATACATATATCGACTTCCCGGTTCGTAGCCCACTTTGGCCATACCGTCAGAATAAGGGGCGTCTTTGGCTTTGGTGAGTGAGGCTTCTAAACTTTGGATGGAATCCTTGTTTTCAAATCCAGAATAGCCTAAATCATCTACGAATCCGCTCGAATGAGATAACAACCGTCTAACGGTCACTTTGGAATTATCGAATTCGCTCTCTGGTAGCTGCCATTTAGTGAGGTATTGGCTTACAGGAGTATCCAAATCAATTTTTTGATCTTGAACTAGTTTCATCACACCAAATGAAGTCACCCATTTGCTAATCGAAGCAACAGGGAACATGGTGTTTTGATCGACTTGTCTACCTTTTGAATAATAAAACTCGTTGGCTATTTGACCATCTTCAATCAATACGAAACCGAGATTTCCAACAGATGTATTTTGAATGATTTCTTTGGATGCTTCAAGGAATCCTGTGGCGGACTTATCCTTTGTGAGGGGTCTTAAAAGAAATCCATCGATAAATCCATATCCGATAAAACCCGTCCATAAGAGAAGAAAGAAAAGTATGGTGCCAATTTGTTTTAATTTTTTCATGTGGTATAATTCGTTTTTTAGTGATTGATTGTGTTTGGTAGCAGGCAATATAGAAGGAAGAATCCGATTCTATGTTAAGTAAACGTTGTTTTTGATCAAAGCATTTTTGGGTGAACCAAACGCCTCAACGCCTCTAAATTCTCGAAAAGGAATTAGCTAACTGATGCTTTGATCATGCGATCGTTGCCGAACATGTCTTTGCGTAATTCGATATTGGTAAATCCTTTTTGTTCGAGTAGTGCCGTTGTTTCCTTGCCGAGGTATTGGTTGATTTCAAAAAATAAAAGCCCTTCGGGTTTCAATTGTTTCTTGGCCAATTCGGTAATGGTTCGATAAAATACCAAAGGATCTTCATTTGAAACAAACAATGCTAATGCTGGTTCGAAGTCAAGGACATTCTTTTTCATATCAGCTTTTTCAAGATTGCGCACGTAAGGCGGATTTGAAATGATGATATCATACTGTTTTGGTAACTCAGAAATACTCAGAATATCTAATTGGTAAAAGTTTACGGCAACTTTATTCTTTTGTGCGTTACGTTTTGCTACCATGAGTGCTTCTTCAGAGATATCTGCGGCATCCAAGGAGGCGTTTAAATTCTTCGCTATTGAAATCGGAATGCATCCGCTCCCCGTTCCAACATCTAAAATAGAAAGGATATCTTTAGGTCGATTATTAGCTTCCTGAATAACCCAGGCCACCAATTCTTCGGTTTCAGGTCTTGGGATAAGAGTATCCGAAGTCACTTCAAATGGCAATCCGAAAAACTCGGTATAACCTAAAATATGCTGAATAGGTTCTTGCTGTTTGAGACGATCTAATATCACCTGAATTTCTTGTTGTTTTTCTGAAGGAACAATTGCTTTTTTCTGCATTAAATAATCAATGCGTTTCCATCCGAGTGAATCTTCTAAAACCCAGAAAAAGAAGGTGTCAATTTCGGTTTTGGGATACATCCCTTGAAGTGTCGAAATAAATAATTGATGTAAATCGAAGAAGGTCATAAAGATTTGGTCATCCAAACATCACAGGAGTAATGTCCGGTATTTCCTAAAGGACCACTAATGTTTGTAAATCCGTTTTTTGCATACAATTTGCGTGCGGCCTTCATGTAAGGCATGGTCTCTAAATAACAAGTTGTAAAACCAGCTTCCTTGGCAAAGGATAAACATTTGCTAATCATTTCAGAACCCAAACCTTTTCCTCTGGCAATGGGTTTGAAGTACATTTTTTGCAGCTCACAAATGGTTCCATCAGAATCTTGTAAGGGAGCAATGCCGCCACCGCCAACTACTTCATCTTGGTGAACGAGAACAAAATATTTAGTCTGTGGATGTTGATAGGCTTCAAACATATTGTCTGTGGCTTTGTCCTCATAGGCAGTTCCTGTGGTTGGTGCGCCCATCTCAACAATGACTTCACGAACAACGGTTGCCATTTGTGCGTTGTCTCGTGGTTCAATTTCTCTTATAATAAAATCAGTAGATGTCATTGAATACACTATTTTTGTAGGGGCAAGTTACCAAAAATATAGGCATACTTTATGAGAAAAATTCTGCTTTCCACACTAATTACTTTTATCCTTTTAGGGTGTTCTGTGACTAAAAAACCAATCTTCTTAAAAGTAGATGATGTTAAAGTAATTTCAGTACAAACTGATACGATTCGGTTGGCTGCCAACGCCTATTTTAAGAATCCGAATGATGTGGGCGGAAAAATTGCCACGGATGAAATCAAGGTCATTGTGAACGGGGCTGAACTAGCGCAAGTGTCTTCGGAGGAATTTAAAGTTCCATCGAGGCAGGATTTTACAATTCCATTGAAAGTGGTTATTCCGGCCAAGCGGGTTTTTGAGAATAACAAAAACGGAATTTTAGGCGGACTCATCAATACCATCTTAAATAAAACGATTAAAGTTCAATTTAAGGGGGATTTGAAATACAAAGTCCTAGGTTTTTCGAAAGTGTATCCGATTGATAAAACACAAGAAATTAAACTGAGGTAAGTGTTGTTGAAGGATGAGGTCTACATAAAACGATGCTTGCAAATTGCTAAGAATGGAAATGCGCTTGCCAAGCCGAATCCTTCGGTAGGGGCCATAATAGTTGTTGATGATCACATAATAGGAGAGGGTTTTACGAGCCCTTTTGGTGGACCCCATGCAGAGATAAATGCGATCAAGTCTGTGAAAGATATTTCGGTTCTTAAACAAGCTACCTTGTATGTTACCTTAGAACCTTGTTCTCATTTCGGGAAAACACCACCTTGTGCAAATGCTATAGTGAAGCACAAATTTAAACGAGTGGTCATTGGTTGTTTGGACGTGAATCCGAAAGTCAGTGGAAATGGAGTTCGAATTTTAGAAGAAGCCGGAATTGAAGTTACCAAAGGCGTATTGGAATCGGCATGTAAAATGCATCATCAAGCTTTTTTTACCCAATATCAATTAAAAAGACCTTACGTTATTCTCAAATGGGCGCAAACCAAAACCGGGTATATGGCTCCCTTGAAGCAAGCGCAGCGCAAACCTTTTTGGATAACCAATTCATACTCTAAACAATTGGTGCACAAATGGAGAGCCGAGGAACAAGCTATATTAGTTGGAACCACTACCGTATTGAAAGACAATCCGAAATTAAACACAAGAACCTGGTTCGGGGAAAGTCCGCTTCGGGTAGTTCTTGACGCCCAATTGAAACTTCCGGCCGAATCTTTTGTGTTTGATCAATCCGTTAAAACTTTAGTTTTGGTAGATGAATCGCTAAGCCACAAAGTTCCCAATCAGTCAGAGAATCTTTTATTTGAAACCATTAATTTCAATGCAAAGGTTCCTGAACAAATTTGCGAGGTACTTCATAGGTACAATATACAAAGTGTAATTATTGAAGGCGGAGCCCAAACCCTTCAAAGTTTTATGGAGGCCAATTTATGGGATGAGGCTCGGGTTTTTGAAGGAGAAAATTCCATTGAAGAAGGATTAGAAGCTCCAAAAATTACAGAAAGGATAACCTCTGAAACATTCATATTGAACGATAAACTTACCTTTTACCACAATGATTAAAAATATAATTTTCGATTTCGGAGATGTCTTTATCAATTTAGACAAACAGGCGCCTTTTCGAGAACTCAAAGCATACGATATCTTAGAATTGAGTGAGGCAGATCATGCGGTTTTAATCGAATATGAAGTCGGAAACATTTCCACCGAGAAGGTATTAGGGCATTTCTCAAAGTCGTATCCGCTTCAAATCAATCAATTCAAATCAATTTGGAACTCCATGTTATTGGATTTTCCTGCTCATCGAATGGATTGGTTGAAAGTATTGGCGGGATCCAAAGATTACCGGTTATTTCTGCTGAGCAATACAAATGATATGCATATTTCGTGGATCAAAGAAAATTGGGGGAGTGAATTGTACCATGCCTTCAAAAGTTGTTTTGAACAATTTTATTTATCGCATGAAATTCAATTGCGCAAACCCAATCATGATATTTACGAATTTGTGTTGAGTGAAAATCAATTAAAAGCGGAAGAGACCTTTTTTATTGATGATACCAAGGCCAATACCGATGCTGCCGAAAAATTGGGCATTCGAACATGGAATATTGACCCGAATTCTGAAGATATTACGCAATTGAAGTCTAAGTTACCTTTATGATTTACCTAGTTCTCAGCGTTTTATTCTCCACATCTATTTTTGTTATTTTCAAACTTTTTGAAAGATTTGAAATCGACAATCTTAAGGCAATCATGATTAACTACCTTATTGCTTTTGGCTTGGGGTTCTGGTTTTCAGAAACCAAACTTCCCGTCGCTGAGGTAATTCACAAGGAGTGGTTTTACGGTGCCTTATTTCTAGGGGTTCTATTTATCCTAGTTTTTGTGCTAATGGCCAAAACGGCACAAATCAATGGATTGTCTGTTGCATCTGTAGCTGGGAAGATGTCTGTTGTGATTCCGGTTCTTTTTGGGGTAGTGGTTTACCAAGAAAGTTTGTCAGCTCTCAAGCTATTCGGAATACTATTGGCGCTGGTCTCAGTCTATTTAGTTTCAGTCAAAAAAGAATCCATTTCCTTTAAAGACTCTTTGCTATTGCCCATTTTATTGTTCTTTGGATCGGGTATTATCGATACGTCTATTAAGTTTATTGAGGTACATTATGTTCTTGAGCAAGAAGTCTCTGTTTTTTCGGGTTCCATTTTTGGTTTTGCTGGTTTCTTTGCAGCCATCTACATGCTTACCGATGTAAAGAAATACGTTTTGAATTTTGGTATTAAAAATCTTTTAGGCGGAATCTTACTTGGAGTGCCAAATTATTATTCCATTATTTTTCTGATCAAAGCCCTTCAAATCGAAGGGTTTGAAAGTTCGTCTTTGTTTACTTTGAACAATGTTGGTATTGTGATGTTGTCAAGTTTGGTCGGAGTGGTACTTTTTAAGGAGTATTTTTCTAGAAAGAATAAAATAGGTGTGGTAATTGCCATTCTTTCGATTATAATCGTTGCCATGTCCTAATGAAAGATACCTACAACACCATAGCGAGTCCGAGTGTAGAGACATTATTTAAGGATCGAAATTCAAAATTTTTCGGATATGCCTTTCGGGTTCAGAATGAAGAAGAAGTCAAGGAAAGATTGCAAGAATTACGCGAATTGCATCCATCCGCTGGTCATCATTGCTATGCCTATCAGTTGGGCGTAGCTAATGTAAAGTATAGAGTCAATGACGATGGTGAGCCAAGTAATTCAGCCGGAATGCCCATTTATGGTCAAATTCAATCATTTGATGTTACCGATGTGTTAATTGTGTCCATTCGTTATTTTGGTGGGGTAAAACTGGGTGTAGGCGGATTGATTAATGCCTACCGATCTTCGGCCAAATTGGCCTTGGAAGCCTCTGAAATTGTAGAGAAAACCATTCAAGTGACATTTCAATTGAATTTTGGTTACGATTTGATGAATAAGGTCATGCGTATCATCAAAGAACGAAATCTGACGTTGATCCATCAGAAGATGGAACTCGATTGCGAGTTTGTGGTTGCAACCAGGTTAAGGGATGCAGATGCCATTCAGGAGATTTTGGAATCGGTTTATAAGCTGGAAGTTAGGCGATTAGTATCCTAAGCTTTCTAATAAATATTCGGGGCAACGAGTAGGTCTGTTGTTATTCATGTTGATAAAAACGAGTACTGTATTTCCAGTGCAAATCAATTCTTGATTCTGGTTTGTTACTTCGTAGTCAAATTCAATTCGAACTCCAGGTTTTTTTTTCAAAATTGCCTTTATGGTGAGTTCATCATCATAAACGGCCGATTTAAGGAAGTTGCAGCTTAGTGAAATAACAGGTAGCATTATTCCATCTTTTTCCATATCTTTATACGTAATTCCCTTAGAGCGAAGCCATTCGGTTCTGCCGAGTTCAAAGTATTGGGCATAATTACCATAATAGACCACGCCCATTTGATCAGTTTCAGAGTAACGAACTCGTGTTTTTGTTGATGAAAAATCCAATGAAATCGAATATTTATTTGCAGGAATGTTAGGTAAAAAAAACTTAAAAATCAATAGCATTTTGATTTTTTTTTACTGAATTTTATTCACACATTTGTATTGCTATTCAAGGGAAGAAAAGAGAAAAATTAACCAGATTTTTTAACCAAAATAATTCACAGAATATATAATGACCGTTACTGCTGATTCAGTGTGGAGAGAATGCCTTTCGTTTATAAAAGACAACATCAAACCTCAGGCATACAAAACGTGGTTCGAACCAATCAAAGCAGTAAAACTCTCAGGAGAGGTATTGACAATTCAAGTTCCAAGTAAATTTTTCTATGAATGGTTAGAAGAGCACTACATCAAATTATTACGTGTTGCTTTGGTAAGACAATTGGGAAATGAGGCAAAACTCATTTACGATGTCAAAATGGAAAATAACTACAGTAGCACGAGACCTCAAATTGTCAAATTTCCAAGTTCAAACAGAGATCCATTAAAGCCTCAGAAAGTTGCAGTCTCCATGGAGTCTGATAAAAGAGAGCTTCGAAATCCGTTTATCATTCCAGGTCTTCAAAAAGTTAAGATAGAATCTCAATTAAATCCGAATTACAATTTTGTAAACTTTGTAGAGGGAGATTCGAATCGTTTGGCAAGATCTGCGGGTATGGCAGTGGCTAAAAAACCAGGTGGTACTTCTTTTAATCCATTATTAATTTACGGCGGAGTCGGTTTAGGGAAAACACACCTTGCGCATGCTATTGGTGTTGACATTAAAGACAAATATCCAGACAAGACTGTATTATACATTTCTTCCGAGAAATTTACGCAACAATTTATTGATTCCGTTAAATCAAATACAAGAAATGATTTCATTCATTTCTATCAAATGATTGATGTATTAATTATTGATGATGTTCAATTCTTTTCCGGGAAGAAAGGAACCCAAGACGTCTTCTTCCATATTTTCAACCATTTGCATCAAAACGGAAAACAGGTGATTTTAACCTCAGACAAGGCGCCTGTGGATATGCAAGAAATTGAGCAAAGATTATTGTCTCGTTTTAAATGGGGATTGTCAGCCGAGCTTCAGTCACCTGATTACGAAACTAGAATCTCAATCTTAGAAAATAAGTTATTCAGAGATGGTGTTGAAATGCCTTCTGAAATTATCGAATACATTGCCAAGAATATCAAAACCAATGTTAGAGAGTTGGAGGGTGTCATCATTTCTATGATTGCTCAGGCTTCCTTCAATCGCAAAGAGTTCTCCATTGAATTGGCAAGACAGATTGTAGATAAATTTGTTAAAAATACCAAGAAAGAGGTTTCCATTGATTACATCCAAAAAGAAGTTTCTAAGTATTTCGATATGGATGTGGCAACGTTACAATCGAAAACTCGAAAACGACATATTGTGCAAGCGCGTCAGCTAGCCATGTATTTTGCAAAACGACTAACAAAAACTTCGTTGGCAAGCATTGGAAATCAAATTGGACAGCGCGATCACGCAACCGTACTTCATGCATGCAAGACTGTTGATAATCTGACAGAAACCGACAAGCAGTTTAGAAAGTACGTAGAAGATTTAACTAAAAAACTTACATTTTAATCGTAGGCCTCACTCTGTGAGGCTTTTTTATTGTCTATATGAAAAAAGTATTGATGGTTTGTTTGGGGAATATCTGTCGATCTCCCTTAGCTCAAGGAATTTTAGAGTCCAAGGTGAATCCGGATTTGGTTTATGTTGACTCGGCCGGAACGGCTGGATATCATGTGGGCAATCCTCCCGATCCTAGATCGGTAAAAGTTGCATTAAAAAACGGATTGGATATTTCTCATCAAACATGTCGACGGTTTTCTGTGGAAGATTTTGATGTTTTTGATGTTATTTATGCGATGGATGAGAGTAATTTTCGAAACATTGTAAAGCTGGCTCGTTCTAAAGAAGATGAACAAAAGGTGAAGATGATTCTGAATGAGGTTCATCCGGATAAAAATGATGGTGTCCCCGATCCATATTTCGGAGGGTCTAGGGGTTTTGATAAAGTGTATGCCATGCTCGATGAAGCCTGCGAAGTGATTTCAAAAAATTTAAGTCAGGCATAACTAACATTTTCTATACCTTCGTAACAAACTTTGACAGATGAAAGGCAAGTTATACTTAATTCCAACCACACTTGGTGAGCGCGAACCACTAGAGGTAATGCCATTGTCGGTCAAAAAAATCATTGAGCAGGTTGATTATTATATTGTTGAGAATCAAAAGTCTGCGAGAAGATTCATCAAGAAAATTTCACCAAAAAAGTCACAACCAGATTTACAGTTAATGCCCTTAGATAAATACGCTGATGAGCAAGAAACGCTTCGTTATTTAGATGTTTGTGAGCAAGGGAATAACGTTGGTCTTTTGTCAGAAGCAGGGGTTCCGGCGATTGCTGATCCTGGAGCAACTATTGTGGCCCTGGCACATCAAAAGGGAATACAAGTAGTTCCGCTTGTTGGTCCGTCCTCCATCTTATTGGCGATGATGAGTTCTGGAATGAACGGACAGAATTTTGCCTTTAATGGATATTTACCTATCGAAAAATCTGATCGTAAAAAAGCAGTAAAACAATTAGAGCGCTTGTCACAAGAGCGAAACCAAGCACAGATATTTATTGAAACTCCCTATCGAAACGATAAAATGATGGCTGAATTACTTTCTTCCTTAACACCTACAACTCGATTGTGCGTGGCTTGTGATATTACGTTGCCTACCGAGTTTATCAAAACTTTGCAGGTCAAAGACTGGAAATCCAATAAACCTGAACTTCACAAGAAACCGACCATCTTTATCATTCAAAAGTAAAGACTACCTAAAAATACGTTGCTGGTCCAACCAGCGTTGGTATTTTGTTGCATTGCGATTGTGCTGAGCTAGTGATTTTGAAAATTCATGATATCCAATTTTTTCAGAGCTCGCACACATGTACATGTAGTCGTGTTTTTTCGGATTAAGTACAGCATCAATACTCGAAATATCTGGCATTCCTATCAGACTAGGAGGTAAGCCTCGATTCTTATAAGTATTGTAAGGCGAATCGATGTCTAAATCTGTTCTTAACACCCTGTAAACTAGGAAGTCCTGACCTTTCTGCTGTCTGATAGCATATACCACTGTCGGATCTGCTTGTAAGGCCCAGCCCCTTTTTAAACGGTTCAAATACAAACCCGCTACAATGGGGCGTTCTTCTCTTTTCGCTGTTTCCTTTTGAACGATAGACGCCAATGTAATCACCTCAGACGGAGTCATATTTAATTTATCAGCCTTGGTCAATCGATTGGAATTCCAAAACTTCTTGTAATTGGTCAACATTCTGTCTCTGAATTTTGGTGCCGAAGTGTTCCAATAGTATTCATAGGTATTGGGAATGAATATCTGAAGTACAGAAGCACGGGTAAAATTATTTTCTTTCAGAAAAAATTCGTCTGTAAAAGCATTGAGTAAGGAGCTCGAATCAGCCTCAATTTGCACAGCAATTCTACCTGCTAATTTTTCTAGTGTATCTTGATTGTTAAAGGATACTTTTACAGCTGTTTGGCTTCCGATCCTTAGCATGTTCACCAAATCGTTGTTCGAAATACCTTCCTTAATGATGTATCGACCAGATTTCGGAGTATTGTATTTTTTTAAACCGGATACCCATTCAAAGCTGCTTGAATTTTCAAGTAGCGGACTGATTTTTGTCAACACATTTTCAAATGAATCGCCAGTGGAGATGAACAGTTCCCCTTCCTTTGAAACATTGCTTGAATAGATTCTCTGATAAATTGTAAATGCTACAACTATTAGAATTCCGACAACTACAATTCCTATATTTCTTATCTTCTTATTCATTGGGATTTTTCAATAAGCATTGCAAAAATATTTCATTTTTGGACGAACCTGCACTTGATTCCACATCTTTTTTGAAATCCATATTTACAAAATCGTATTTTGAAAACAATTGGAGGCTGTATCGATTATTGGCGTGAATGGAACAATAAAGTTTTTTCAAACCCAATTCTTTCCTACAATAATCAATCAATAATCCTAAAGCCATACTCCCAAAACCTTGATTCTGAAAGTTCGGGTCAATGATAATTCCGACTCCAGCGCTACTCGCAGAACTATCATAATCAAATAGATCAATGAAACCAAGTTGCGATTTTGATGGTATTTTTTCAATAACAAAACGATATTGGTTGGCTATTTCCAAAGGTTGTTTTGAAGCCTCGATGTACTTTTTAAGTAGATCACGTGAATAGGGTTTGGTCGTTCCGCTGACTTCCCAATAGCGTTCGTTATTCTCTATGGCAAAAAGAAAGTCCAAATCATCAGGAAGTAATGGTCTCAGCTTAATAGATTCACCAATGATTTCTTTCATTACAGCGCAATGTTTCCGCCGAAAACAAATTCAGCTGGTCCGTTTAGAAAAACGTTGGAATACCTGCCATTTTCGTAATCAAAAGATACCGACAAATTTCCTCCTTCTACTGGCAAGTGGATGTGAGTAGCTGTTGTTTGCTTCGAGGCATGCATGGCAATAGCGACCGCCGTCACTCCTGTGCCACAGGCTAAAGTTTCGTTTTCAACTCCCTTTTCATAAGTTCGAACACGGAATGTATCGTCACTTTTCTGCTCAACAAAGTTGATATTACTTCCTTTTTCGCCATACAATTCATAACGTAATTTTTTACCTTCCTCAAACACAGGATAATTATCAAGATCTTTGGCCAATTGCACATGGTGCGGTGTGCCAGTATACAAGTAGCTATGTGTATCCTTGACGTCAATAGTATCAACATCAATCATTTGAAGCGAAATAATATCATTCTTTAAATGCGCAAAGTGCAAGCCATCAAAAGCCAGAAAACTCGTTTTTAATTCAATCAAACCTAGACTCTTTGCAAAAGCTACGGCGCAGCGTCCTCCATTTCCACAAAATGTTTCTGAGGCATCCGGATTGTAGTATACCATACGAAAATCGGCATCATCGGCGTTTTCAATAAGAATTACACCATCGGCGCCTATGCCAAAGTTGCGATCGCACAATCGTGAAATTATGTCAGGGTTTCCTTTTGGAAAGGTTTTTGCCCTGTTATCTATCATCACAAAATCGTTGCCTGTGCCTTGGTATTTGCTGAAAGTAATTTTCATAATATAAAGATACTATTTTGTGGGTACAGTTGTTGCTTGTTAAAGACCGGTTAAATCCAGTTAAAGCAAAGTTAAACGAATTTGGTGTAAATGTTAAAATTGTATATTTGGTTCTATCAAAAATGTAGATTATGAAAAAATTTTTTAGTCTTTTAGCTGTCGCCATATTAGGCGGTTTAATGACCCTAGGAGGGTACAAACTCTTTTTTAACGACACTGTAATTATCAAAGAACAGTCGCCTGAAAAAATTCAAAAAGTCAATACGAACTTTAATCCGGCATTTAATTCCAAACCGACTGTTTCTGGTACCTATGATGCGTCGATCGATTTTACAGATGCTGCAGAAAAAACACTGAACGCAGTTGTACACGTAAAGAATACGGCCATCAGGACCCAAGTGAATCCCCTTGATTTTTTCTTCGGAAATAGAGGCGGAGGTAGACAATACGAGCAGGTTGGTACAGGTAGTGGTGTGATTATTTCTTCGGATGGTTACATCGTTACAAACAATCATGTTATCGCCAATGCTAATGAAATTCAAATCACCTTAAACAATCGAAAAAAATACAGAGCCGAATTAGTGGGTACCGATAAGGATAATGATATCGCACTACTTAAGATTGATGCGGATTTGGATTTACCTTATTTAGCTTTTGCAGATTCAGATAATGTTCGCATTGGTGAATGGGTATTGGCTGTGGGTAATCCATACAATCTAACGTCTACAGTTACGGCAGGAATTGTGAGTGCAAAAGGAAGAGACCTGGAAGGAAATTCTTCTATCGATTCCTTCATTCAGACAGATGCTGCAGTGAACCCAGGAAATAGTGGAGGAGCCTTGGTGAATACGAGGGGTGAGTTGGTCGGAATCAATACGGCGATCACTTCAAGAACTGGTTCTTTCGTTGGATACTCTTTTGCTGTGCCTTCAAATATTGCCAAAAAAATCGTTGATGATTTGTTGGAGTACGGAACAGTGCAAGAAGCGGTATTAGGTATTTCCATAGATAATTCAGAGAATAATATTTCTGGAGTGAAAATCGCGAAGGTGTTTTATGATGGTGGTGCGAGAAAAGCTGGATTGAAAGATGGAGACATTATTGTGAAAGTAAATAATGTGAAAATTTCTAAATTCTCAGATTTAAGGGGTCAATTGACTGCCAAAAGACCAGGGGAATTTGTAAATATCACGGTAGACCGTGGCGGCGATTTAGTAACGAAGTCGGTAAAATTAATCAAGAGAGATACCTACACTTCTAGAGCGTTGGGTGTGTCCTTAAAGGATTTGACCAAAGAAGAAAAGAAACGATTTGATATTTCAGGCGGTGCAAAAATTCAAAACAATAGCAATAAAAGCCTAGAATACTATGGTGTTAGAGAAGGGTATATCATCACCAAGATCAACAAGCAACCGATTAACAATGCGGCCGAAGCTGTGCGAGTGTTGGAAAGCAGCTTGCGAAGAAACAATCCTTTTTACATTGAAGTCATCAATTTAGATGGTCAAGTAGAGCGCTACGGTTTTAGATAATCGAGTTCAAAAAGAACATTCAAATCCTGATTTTTATCAGGATTTTTTTTGGTTTAATTTTTAACGAAATCGATTTCGAATTCTAAAAAAAGATATACTTTTGCAAAAATTATTTCAACTAATGAACACACCCTTAAACTACGAAAATCAAGTTGCCGATCAGGCGAAAGTTAGCAGGCATACCATTGAGTTCATCAATATTGTAAACGATTTATGGTACGACAGATCTATTGAGTTGATTATGTTCCGAAACCCCTTGTTCAACAAGAGAGCAGGCGAGGTGTTGACCTTAATTGATTATGCGCGTGAATTTGTCAGTAAGCCAATCACCATTGAAGATGCTTTGAGCATTGCTAAGGCAATTCAGGAATTGGATGTTCCACCATCAAAAATTGATATTGGAAAATTGGCCTATGAGTGTCATTTGAATCCGACGTTGTGTGCGAATAAAAATGAGTTCGTAAAAGCCAAACTGGGTGATTTTTCAAACATCCAAGACATTGAACCTAAAGACGTTGTGTTATACGGATTCGGTAGAATTGGTAGACTGTTAGCAAGAGAATTAATGTCGAGAATTGGGAAGGGATCTCAATTGCGTTTAAGAGCCATTGTTACCCGAGGGAAAATCGATAAGGATGTGTTAGAGAAAAGAGCTTCTTTACTTCGAGTGGATTCTGTGCATGGAGATTTCTTGGGCACGGTTTCAGTAGATGTAGAGAACAATGCGTTGATCATTAATGGAACTACGGTATATGTGATTTCGTCGAACAATCCTGAAGATATTGATTACACGGAATACGGAATTAACAATGCCTTAGTTATTGATAATACAGGTGCCTTTAGAGATGATGTTGCCTTGAGTCGACATTTGCAAGCGAATGGAGCAAGCAAAGTGTTGTTAACTGCTCCTGGAAAAGGAGTGCCGAATATTGTACATGGAGTCAATCATTTGAACTACAATCCAGATGAGGTGGATGTTTTTTCAGCAGCTTCTTGTACCACCAATGCCATTACTCCTGTTTTGAAGGTATTGGAAGATAATTTCGGAATCAAAAAAGGACATATCGAAACGATTCATGCCTATACCAATGATCAGAATTTGGTAGACAACATGCATAAAAAATACCGCAGAGGTAGAGCTGCTGCTTTAAACATGGTAATTACGGAAACGGGTGCTGGAAAGGCAGTTTCAAAAGCATTACCTGCCTTAGCCGGAAAGCTAACATCCAACGCGATTCGTGTACCAGTGCCGAATGGCTCTCTCGCAATTCTAAGCTTGCAATTAGGAACCAAAGTGAATCAAGATTTGGTAAATGCGATTATGAAGCAAAATGCCTTGGAAGGAGATTTGGTGGAGCAGATCAAATATTCGATGGATAATGAATTGGTTTCTTCTGATATTCTTGGGTCTACGGCTCCATCAATATTTGATAGCAAAGCCACCATTACAGATGATGAAACCATCGTTGTTTACGTTTGGTACGATAACGAATATGGGTATTCCCACCAGGTGATTCGTTTGGCCAAATACATTGCCAAAGTAAGACGTTATACCTACTATTAAGGAGCAAATAGATGTTAAAAAACAAAACCCGAATTTTTCAATTCGGGTTTTTTTAAACAGTTCTGTTTTCGTGCCTTTCCTTTTATATGAATAACAGATGTGTGTTTTCTTGATTTGCTCTGCTGTAGAAATCTCCTACGGTAATGATACCGTCGATTTCGTCGATCATGTCTTCTTTTTCAAGATGGAACATTTCTACGGCTAGTTTACAAGCCCATAGCTTACATCCAGAATCAGATAGAATTTCTAAAAATTCACCAACTGGAGGCATATCTAGTTTTTCCATTTCTTTTTTCATCATTGTAGTTGCAAATGCTTCCACTCCTGGTAATCCACCTAACATGGTAGGAATGTGCATCGCAGGATTACCTACGGTGGCTACTCGTAGATGTTCTAACTTTTTCTTTTGAATGGCTTCCAATCCGAAGAAAGTAAAGAAAATTTCTGCTTCAATACCCTCCATTCTGGCACCATTTGCCATAATGAATGCGGCATAAACGTTCTCAATTGTTGCTTTCGATAAAATGAAAAGCATTTTTTGTACGGTGGTTCCTTGCGCTGTATTTTTTTCAGGCATAGTTTGAGTTACTGACATAATTAAAATTTTTTAGATACAACTTTTTGGTTTTGGTACTCCAGCAATTTTGGTGGAAACTTTTAATGGTCCTCCAGGGAAGAGCGCATAAAATGATTTGATATCAATCACTCCGCTTTTTTTGATTCCGCGAATCGATAAAGGTTTATTGCTTGCCACTTGTTGCTGAATATAATCAATCACTTCCCAGTGTTTATCGGTCAAGGTAATACCATGTTCTCCTGCTATTTCCTCTCCAATTTCTTTTGTCCATTGTGAAAAATCGGTTAAATACCCTTCATCATTCACACTTATAGCCACATTCATAATTTCTTTGATCATTATTTCTAGTTTTTAGTTATTAATATTTTTTCCTTTTAAACTTAAGTTTCTTGATACAAAAGGAATAGCAATTCCTTTCAATAGCATGTTCCAATAAATCCATCGGAAGGCTAATTTCCCCCAATGATTGAAAATACTTTCCTTCAATAATCGCAAAGGACCAATGCCAGCGATGGGGAAGGTTCCCGTTACAGGCTCCTGCTCATAGTTGAAGTCAATCAACAAAGCTTTGTTATTTCCTGTTTCAATAAAACAATTTGCGTGTCCGTCAAACTCCTCTTTTAAGGGTTTATTATCGATGTATAACAAGATGTTGTCTGTTAAAGTTTCGGCTTGGAAATGCGCTACTGACCCGGCCTTAGAAGCAGGTACGTTGGTCGCATCCCCAATAACAAAAATGTTTTCATTTTCTAAGGATTGTAATGTATTTGGATGCGTAGGTACAAAGTTCAAATCGTCGCCCAATCCAGATCTTTCAATGACTTCATCTCCCATGTTGGTAGGTACCGTCACTAGCAAATCATAATCTACTTCTTGTTCGATGTAGTCTACAATTTTTCGATTTTCGTAATCTACGTGTTCAATAGCGAAATCCGGAACCAGTTTGATGTTTTTCTCCTCCAATAAGTACCCTAAGGTTTTTGAAGTGTATTCTTTGGTAAAGGCACCAGAAAGCGGTGTTACATATGTAATCTCAACATCCTTGCGAATCCCCTGTTTTTCAAAGTAAGAATCGGCTAAGAAGGCGAATTCTAAAGGTGCAACCGGACATTTAATCGGCATTTCGGTTACATGAACGACCAATTTGCCTTTTTTGAAATCTCTTAATTTATCGCGCAAGGCAACAGCTCCTTCGTAGGTATAGAAATCGAAAATAGATTGATACCATTCGCTACTGTTCATTCCTTCCACTTCATCCGGAGCAATTTTAGATCCGGTAGCGATAATCAAAACATCATAGCTTAATACGCCATCCTCCAATTTTACTAAGTTGTTTTCACTATCAATTCGATCTATTTTCTGTTGGATGTATTTGACACCTTTCGGAATGAATTTTTTTCCAACCTTTTTTACTTGATCTTCTGTGTAAATATCAAATGGTAAAAACAAAAATCCAGGCTGGTAGTAATGGGTTTTGTATTGATCTACTATATGGATATTCCAGTCTTTTTTCGGTAGTTTTTTAACGAGGTGGTTTGCCATCATTGTTCCTGCAGTTCCAGCTCCAAGTATTACTAAATTTCTCATCTTCTTTATAATTTCTACTCAAAATTAGAAAAAGAGGCTCCTCTAGATTATGAAAATTGTCATAGTAATGACGATGTGTAACATATGTTACAGTATGAGTTTTTATTCACAATATCCCTATCGAAACTGGAAGAGCCAGAATATTGTTTTATTTTTGAGAGTAGAAATTTCAACCGTTTTTAGATCGAAATCAGAATGACGCCAAAAGAAAGAATAGAAGCCATCAGAAATGAATTAAATACACATAATTATAATTATTATGTATTAGATAATCCTTCTATCTCGGACTTTGAATTTGATATCAAACTCAAAGAATTAGAACAATTGGAAAACCAATTTCCAGAGTTTTTGGATGTCAATTCTCCTACCCAGCGCGTAGGGGGGCAAATCACGAAGAATTTTGAAACAATTACACATAAAAACCGAATGTATTCTTTGGATAATTCCTATTCAAAAGAAGACCTGTTGGATTGGGAAAAAAGGATCCAAAAACTGTTAGGCACCACTCAGATTGAATACACCTGTGAATTGAAGTTCGACGGAGCTTCGATCAACCTAACTTATGAAAATGGAAAGTTCGTTAGGGCGGTGACTCGAGGTGACGGATTTCAAGGGGATGATGTTTCCACAAATATCCGAACGATTAAGTCCATACCGTTGGAATTACAAGGTGAATTTCTTTCGGATTTTGAGATGCGAGGTGAGATTATTTTGCCTTTAGACGGATTTCAAAAAATGAATGAAGAAAGAGTTCGATTAGGAGAGGAACCCTATCGAAATCCTCGAAATACGGCCAGTGGAAGTTTGAAATTGCAAGATAGTGCCGAGGTGGCCAAAAGACCTTTGGATTGCTTGTTGTATCAGGCGGTCACAAATGAGCGAAAGTTTGAATCACATTATGAAACCCTTGAAGCTGCTAGAAGTGTCGGATTCAAAGTCCCGAAGGCAATTACGCTTGCCAAATCCATAGATGAGGTGGTGGAATTTGTAAATCATTGGGACGAAAAACGTCACGATCTCCCTTATGAAACTGACGGTATTGTCATCAAGGTAAATAATTTGCAGCAGCAGGAAGAGTTAGGGTATACTTCAAAGTTTCCCAGATGGGCCATTGCTTATAAATTTCAGGCGGAACAAGTTTCTACTGTCTTGAATGAAATTACCTATCAGGTGGGGAGAACGGGGGCCATTACCCCAGTAGCGAATTTAGAGCCTGTTTTGTTGGCCGGAACCATCGTAAAAAGAGCTTCTTTGCACAATGCAGATCAAATTGAAAAATTAGACATTCGAGAGGGTGATACCGTATATGTAGAAAAAGGAGGAGAGATTATCCCAAAGGTTTTGGGGGTAGATTTGGGTAATCGCCCAGAAGGTTCAGTTCCTACGGAATATGCAAGTCATTGTCCGGAATGCGGTACCGAATTGGTTCGCACGGAGGGGGACGCCAAACATTATTGTCCCAATACCTATGGATGTGCACCACAAATAACTGGTAGAATTCAGCATTACATCAGTCGAAAGGCTATGGATATTGAAGGGCTAGGAGGTGAAACGGTTGATTTGTTACGAAAAGAAGGGCTTATTCAAAACTATGCGGATTTATATGATTTAAGAGTCGAGCAGATTATTCCATTAGAACGAATGGCAGAAAAATCGGCACAAAACATGATTGAGGGTATCGAGAAATCCAAAGAAATACCTTTTGAAAAAGTATTATTTGCGCTGGGGATTCGATTTGTAGGAGAGACTGTGGCAAAAAAGTTGGCCAAGCATTTCAAATCTATGGATCGTATTATGACCGCCAGTTTTGAAACCTTGATTTCTGTGGATGAGATTGGTGATAAAATAGCAGAGAGCGTTATCGAATTCTCTAATGATTTGGGTAACATACAGCTGATTGAGCGCCTGAAAGCTTACGGAGTTCAGCTAGAAATTTCGGAAGACGAGTTAGAGAACCAAACCAATAAATTGGATAGTAAGGTGTTTGTGGTCTCGGGTGTTTTCCATCAAATGAGTAGAAACGACCTGAAAAAGGCCATCGAAGATAACGGAGGAAAGGTAAGTTCCTCCATTTCGAAGAAAACCGATTACGTGGTAGCGGGAGATAATATGGGTCCGAGCAAGAAAGTAAAAGCAGAAAGTTTGGGTGTCGCCATTATTTCAGAAGATGATTTTATTCAAATGATCAGTTAAAAGTTAATCGTTGAAAAGATTTGTTCTCATACTATATATAGGATTCCTAAGTGTCCATACTTTTTCGCAACGAAAAGAGGTTGATTCTCTTCCTATTAATATTGACGAGTACGTTTTTGTTAAACCTGGTGATAGCTTAGAGATCAAGTTTGAGGGATTTTTGCTATTACCAAAACATAATTTCAAATCCAGAGATGACATTCGATATTACTTATGGTTTCGTAGGAAGGTCTTTAAAGCGTATCCCTACGCTATGTTGGCCTCCAAGCGCTTGGACACCTTAAATAGTAGATTGAAGAATATCAAGAGTAAAAGCAAGCGAAGGAAATATGTGCGGTTGGTTCAAAAGTATATAGAAGGAGAGTTTACCGATCAAATAAAAAAAATGACCACAACGGAAGGACGGGTTTTGATCAAGTTGATTCATCGTCAAACAGGCAATACAGCTTTTGAGAATATAAAGGAACTTCGAAGCGGTTGGCGAGCCTTTTGGTATAACACTACAGCGAACCTATTTAGCTTATCCTTGAAGACTCCTTATGATCCAGAAAATGTCAACGAAGATTATTTAATTGAAGATGTTTTGCAACGTGCGTTCACCGAGGGGCGATTAGAACCGCAAAAAACACCCCTGAATTTCAACTTTATTAAAATCGTTGAAAAGAAAAATTCGGCCGTTGATGTGGAAGAATACAAAAAAATGTTCGCGAAATTGAGAAAGAAAAGAAACCGAAAAAAGAAATCTTAATTCGGGGGAATAAGACCTAAATATTTGTTCTTAAATAGGTTATCCAATTCATTTTTTTTTCTTACTTTTATA